>JAQSXQ010000528.1 GCA_029256565.1 Mycobacterium sp. | reverse complement strand
TGGTGCGGGGGCGGGTTAGGCGTGGTGCAGCGGCCGGGCAGTGTCCACCGCATCGGTGATCGTCACCTGGGCGTCCGCGGTGGCCGGCACGAGGAGCGTCCCCTCGAGCCCGACGGCAGCCGCACCCCACCGTAGGGCGGCGCCCAGTGCGCCCACCCGGTCGCCCCGGCTGCCGAGATAGCCGGCGAGCATCGCGTCCCCTGCGCCCACCGTGCTCACCACGGTCGCGACGGGCGCCTCGCCCCACAGCGCGCCCTCGTCGTCGACCAGGACCGCGCCGTCGGCGCCGAGACTGGCCAGCACCGCCCGGGCGCCGCGGCGGCGAACCTCCTGCGCCGCCTCGACGACCTCACCAAGCGTGGTCGGCGTCGTTCCGGCGAGTTCGGCCAGTTCGGACAGGTTCGGCTTCACCAAAGACGGTCTGGCAGAGAGGCATTCGGCGAGTGCCGACCCGGAGGTGTCGACGGCGACGGGTACGCCCCGTTGCTCGCCGAGAGCGACGAGTTCGCCGTAGAAGTCGGCGGACACTCCCCCTGGCAGGCTGCCCGCGCAGACCAGCCAGCTCGCCCCGGTCAGCTCCGCGGCGACGGCGGCGAGCAGTGCGCCGAGTTCGTCGGAGTCGAGCCGAGGCCCCGGCTCGTTGACCTTGGTGACGGTCCCGTCCGACTGGGTCAGGCTGATGTTGCTCCGGATGTCCGCTGCAATGGGCACGATCACCGCGTCCAAGCCGGTTCCGTCGAGCATCTGGCGCAGCTGCGCGCCCACCGGACCACCGGCCGTCACCACGGCCCGCACCGGCATGCCGTGAGCGTGCAGGGCGAGCGCGACGTTGACGCCCTTGCCGCTCGGCTCGCTCCAACTGCGCCGTCCGCGGTTGACCGCTCCGAGGACCAGATCGTCGAGGAGCACGGTGCGGTCGACGCTGGGATTGGCCGTCACGGTGACGATCACGTGCGCCGCACCTCGACGCCCGCTGAACGCAACCGCTCGCACCAATCGTCGGACAACCCGGTGTCGGTGATCAGTACGTCGACGTCCCGGACGTCGGCGTGCTTGCTGCCCGTGACGACGCCGAACTTGCCGTGGTCGGCGAGCACCACCCGCTTGGCGGCGCAGTCGAGCATGTGCCTCTTCACTGCCGCCTCGTCCGGGTCCGGCGTGGTCAGCCCACGCGTCATCGAGATGCCGTTCGTACCAAGGAATGCCACGTCGACGTTGACGTCGGCCAATGCCCGCACCGCTCCGTCGCCCACTTCTGCGAACGTCGTCCTGCGCAGGCGCCCACCGAGCGTGTACACGGTCAGACGGGGGCGGGTCAGCAGCGCCATGGCCAGGGGCAGTGCATTGACGTGGACGGTGAGGTCGCGGTCGCCGGGGAACACGTCGACCAGTTTCGCCGTCGTCGACCCGGCGTCGATGAGCACCGAACCCTCGACGGGCAGGTAGTCCAATGCCGCGGTGGCGATACGGGCCTTCTCGGACGCGAACTGAGTGCGGGTCTCCACCGCCGGTTCGAAGGTCGGTGACTGCACCGGCACCGCGCCACCGTGCACCCGACGCAGCAGCCCGAGACGTTCGAGCGCAATGAGGTCCTTGCGCACGGTCTCGCCGGTGACCCCGAGTTCGTCGGCGACCCGCACCGCGTCGACGCGGCCGCTGCGCCGCATGTGCTCGAGGATGTGGGTCTGCCGTTCGTCGGCGAAGGGTTTGATGTTCCGCCGATCGATCGGCGTGGTCAGGTCGGTCATGACGCCGCGGCCCGCGCCGCCAGGAGGGCGGCCCCGCGTGCCCCCGCTTCGTCGACGTCGGAGCGCACCAGATCCCCGAACCGGCGACGCTTGACGGCGAGCAGTCCCTCGCTGCGCGACCACCCGCCGGTCACCACCAGCGTGCGGTGCGGTCCGCTGACTGCCGTCATCGCATCGTGGATCTCGCCGGCCTGCTCGGTCACCTCCTCCAGCGCCGCCCGCCACAGGTGCTCGGGGCCGTCGCCGTCGGCGATGCCGGTGACGTCCAACCTTCCGAAAGGCGGTGCGACGACGGTGATACCGGTCCGGTCGAGTGCGATCGCCTTCACGTCGAGTGCGGGTAGGCCGGCCACGTCGGTGCCCAGCAACGCGAGGATCCGTTGCAGAGCCAACCCACCCTGGGTGGCGCCCAGCAGGCACCAGTGGTCGGCCACCGCGTGCCAGCCCGTGGTGATGCCTGCGTCGGCGAGTTGGGCCACGACGGCGGGCGCCAACCCGGGGGCGACGGTGCGCACCAGCGCTTCGGCGGTGCCGCACGAGTCCAGTTCGTCTCCGGGCCCGTCGGCGCCCGCACCCACCACGGCCGCCTGGTGATCGTGGCCGGCCACGGTCAGCACCGCCCCGGTCAGGCGGGACAGGCCGGCATCGGAACCGACCCGGCCCAAGGGGGTTCCGGCCGTGACCAATTGCGGCATCAGGGATTCGGTGGCCCCAGACCAATCCAGGGTGTCGGTCCACCACGAACGATCGGCCAGCCGCAGCCATCCGGTTCGCGAGGCCAGCGACTGTTCGGTGGCCTCCTCGCCACCCAGGCCGCGGACGATCCACTCGGCGACGTTGAGTCGGCGCACCGCACGACGCACGGATGGGGCGTTGTCGACCAGCCAGCGGTGCTTGGTCAACGACCACTGCTGCCGGAACGGAAGGCCCGTCGTCGCGGCGAACTCGTAAGCGTCGACCGTCTGCCGAAGGCTCTCCAGCTCGAGGTGGTCGCGGGTGTCGTGCCACGCGATGACCGGCGCCGTGGGTGCGCCGGTTTCGTCGAGCAGCACGCCCGCTTCGGCCATGCTCGTCACGCCCACCCCGGCGATGCGTCCCTCGGGCGCAGTCGACAATGCCTGCGCGACAGCTGATTTGACGGCGTCGAGCAGTTCCTGGGCGTCGAGTTCGGCGCCGGTGGGCACGAACGTCCAGGGAGTGTCGGCCCGTCCGGCCGCGACCTGGTCGCCCGCGTCGGTGAAGACCACCGCCTTGCTTGTCTGCGTCCCCACGTCGATGCCGACGTAGAGGGTGGGGCTCATGTCGTCCTTCGCTTCGCACCTTGCTCAGTTGGA
>JAQSXQ010000527.1 GCA_029256565.1 Mycobacterium sp. | reverse complement strand
ACGGGACCCGCGAACGTCACAGGCGCACCGGCCGTGTCCACCCCCGTGATCTCCCATTCGGACCAGATCTCCGGACCGTTGACGGCAGTGCGCAAGACCTTGGCGGTGAGGTGGGGCGCACGGGCGAAGATCGCCGTCCAATTGGCTTGCACCCGTTCGGCTCCGGTGAAGCTTCGCTCGGGGTGATGGGGTAGTTCGGCCCGGAAGTCGGCGGTGAAGCAGTCCGCCACCCGGGTTGGGTCACCGGAGTCGATCGCCTCGCGAAGCCGGTCGAGGGCGAGCGGGTCGGACGGGGTGGGCGCGGACATGTCGGATCCCTGCGATGTCGTCGACGGCGGCGCGGCTGGAGAAGACACCGAGGTTCCACAGGCGGCGAGGCCTACGGCCATGACGCCGGCCGCAGCGGCCGTCAGCATTGCCTTCATTGGGCGGCGAAGCTCCTCACCCGTCGAGTGTGAACGTCACGACGAATATCGCCCTTGAACGTCGCGAGGTTCACAGTGGACGACGAATTTACAGGTCTACAGGAGTATCCGGCGCCGCATGCCGCGGACCGGCAGCACCGCTATCGGGCACCACTGAATCACTCAAGGGCGCTTCGTCTATCGGCGCCCGCTCGCGGTGCTTTCCACCGGCCGCCTCGTCGCGCTCCCGCTCTTCTGCCTGGCGCTCAGCGGTCTGCGGGTCAGCAGCACCGCCGGCGTCCTTGCCCGCACCGGTGGCCATCTGCACGATCTGCTGCGCGCCCTGCATACCGGCTTGCGGTATCTGACTCACGGCGCCCATCGCCTGCTGCGGCATCTGTGCGGCCTGGCTCGCCATCTGCATGGGCATGCTCATCAGCTGGCCCATCTGACCCATCGCGCCGCCCCCGGCACCAGCCGCGCCGGCGCCCGCGGAGGCGGCCGCTCCGGCGGCGACACCCGCAGCTCCACCTGCAGCGCCACCGACGCCGCCACCACCGAACTGCTGCTTCTCGTACGCCGCAGCCAGTTCCTCGTCGGTGCCCTGATACTTGCCCGCCGCCGCGACGATGTTGGACGCCGTCTGTGCCGCAGCCTGCTTCACCGCTGGCAGACCCTCGATGATCGGCGTCTCCAACGCGGGCAGCTTCTCCGCGATCGCGGCGGAGATCGCGTCGCTCCCCGTCACCGTGAACGGGGCGGGCGCCTCCGGCAGGGCACGCGCTGACGTCTCGAGCTGTGAACCCAACTGGGACAGCATTTCCGGGTCAACCCGGAGGGTGTCGCCTGCACCGCTACCGATACCCATGTCAGAACCGCAGGTTCCGCAGCACGTCGTACACGCTGGCGATCCACAGCAGCAGCGGGATCACGGCCGCGATCGCCACGCCGTCGAGCAGTTCGAGGATCCGCTTGGTCACCGGCGACACGCGCCGCACGCTGTCGGTCGCACCCACGATGATCAGCGCGACGATGCCGAGCCCTGCGTAGAGAGTCAGCACCAGCCAGGCCGAGTCCGGATACCAGTTCGACAGCCGGACCGCGACGCCGGTCGGGACGACCACCGCGGCTGCGAGAAGCGCCCACGCACACCATCGTTCGGCGTACAGCCGCGACCGGAACCCGCAGATCGCCGTCACCAGTCCCGCGACGATCAGGCTGTGCATGAAGAAGTGGCCCTGCACCACCACGGTGATCGCACCTGCGGCCAGCACCGTCGCGCCGGCGCTCACGAAGCCGATCAGCAGCTGCTTCGCGAGCTTGCTGCGCTCGGTCAGTCGAGCCGCCGACTCCGGCACCGACGCGATGATCGCCTGCCAGGTCGGTGATTCCTCGTCGGTCGGATCGGGCGCTGACACCGGATCCAGCAGTTCGTCGTTGTGCACCGTCTCGCCGGGCGCCGGGATCGGAGGCAACGCGATGCGCGCGACGGCAACGGTCAGTTTCGCCGCATTCGTCACCACGATCAGCCCAAAGGCGATGGCGCCCGCGGGAACCCAGTAGGACCAGCCGTAGCCGAAGGCGACGGCCGCCGCGGTGATGGCGACCGCAGTGACCGCGAGGAACGATGCGATCTCGGCACGCTTGCGTGGCCCGCCGCGAGTGGCCAGCACCAGCAGCAGCAGAACGGCCGCGGCACCGGCGATGTTCGGTGCCCCCAACCCGTCGATGCCACGCGGGATCGGAACGGCGAGGGCGACGGCACCGGCCAGCAGCGGCATCGACGCCACCAACAGGCTCTCGCACATGTCGATGTTCCGGTACCGGTTCTTCGCCAGCATGCTGCCGCCGAGAATGGCCAGGCCGAGCACGCCGATCGCCAGCGTCCACCACCAGCTGCGCCCGGTTGCGTCCCACGCCCGCATGGCCGCAATGGTCAGCACCAGGCAGACGGCTGGGATGGCCAGTCCGACGAAGCGATTGAGCGCCGTGCGGTCGAACTCCGGTGACTCGTCGAGCACCGCGATCGCATCGATGACGTCCTCGACCAGCGGCCGGTACCGCTCGGTGCGGCTGACCGAGACCAGGGTCAGTAGCGATCCGTCGACCACGCCCGCCTCGTCGAGTGACTCCGAGACCTTCAGCGGCGGAGCACCCGGACGCGCGAACGCCCACTCGCCTTGGGCCTTGAAGTCGAAGCCCGCCAAGACGTCCTTCGGTGAATCCTCGAGGAGGTCGGCGAGGAACGACACCGTCTCGTCGATGTAGGCCTCGACTGGCGCAGCGGCCGGCAGGACCAGATCCGTCATGCGCTTGCCGGTCAGGATCGTGACCCGGGTAGTCGACGGCCTGCCGGGCGTCACGCCCGACGTATTGGGTGCAGCCGCCGTGGTGGTCAACGCCGCTCGAGCCTGTCGAAGTCGTCCGACAGCGCAGCGGCCAACTCCACGATCCGGCGGCGGAAGGTGTTGCTCAACAGCTCCAGCTGGATCTCGGTGCCTGCCGCGATGTGCTTGTCCCAGGGCAGCACGATGACCCGGCCGGGCGGGACGTGCCGCTCGAACTGCTGGACGAGATCGTCCACGTCGATGTTCGGCTTGCCCGGCACGACGTGGTTGATGACGACGCAGGACCTTCCCATCAGATCTTGATACCCGTTCTGACGCAGCCAGTCCATGGTGAC
>JAQSXQ010000011.1 GCA_029256565.1 Mycobacterium sp. | reverse complement strand
GCGCACCTTGCCGTTGTCGTCTTCGGGCACCTCGCCCAGGTCGACATACATGCGAAACAGGTAGCCGCCTTCGCGGGGGATCAGCAGGATGCTGCCGCCTGAGCCGGATTGGATGGCACACTTGGTGCGGATGTCGGGGAAGTCGGTCACCGCGAGCGCATCCATGACGCCCCAGGCATGAAATGCCTTGTCACCCTTGGGGATGCATCCGATCGCGTCGCGAACGGCGCTGCGGGCGCCGTCCGCGCCGATGACGTACTTCGCATGAACGGTGCGGGTCTGGCCCTGATGTTCTCCCCCGGTGTGGGCCAGGGTCACCGCCACCGGGTACTCGCAGTCGCGCCCGACGTCCAGCCCGCGGAACTCCAGCCCATAATCGGGACGCATCCGGGCCGGGGAGTTGGCCATTACCTCGGCGAAGTGGTCGAGCACCCGGGCCTGATTGACGATCAGGTGCGGGAACTCGCTGATCCCCCCTGCGTCGTCGACCGTTCGGGCGGCGCGGAATATCCGTGATGGGTCATCGGGATCTGGCTTCCAGAAGGCCATTTCGGTGATGCGGTAGGCCTCGGCGATGATCTGCTCGGCGAATCCAAACGCTTGAAAAGTCTCGACGCTGCGTGCCTGGATGCCGTCAGCCTGCCCGATCGCCAGGCGGCCGGGTCGACGTTCGACGATGCGGGTGGTGATGTTGGGGAACTGCGACAGTTGCGCGGCGGCGATCATCCCGGCGGGACCCGTCCCGATGATGAGCACGTCGACGTGGTCAGGAATGTCGTCGGGACGGTCGATGCCGACGCCGGCCGCCGGCTGTACACGGGGATCGCCGGAAACGTAGCCGTGGTGGTGGAATTGCATGTTCAGCCTCTGGTCATCATGCGAATGGGACTTGATGCTTGGTCGCCTCGTGGTCGGGGCCCCGAAGTGACGCGTCCATCGAGTCCCTCCTTCGAGTGTCGGATCGGTGTGCAACGGAGCACGGCGGGAAGTGCTTGCGATCTACATCACAGATGATATACGATTTCGAATATGATGCAAGAGCCGATGGATGGAGCAGCGTGAGCACCCAGAGCCACGTCCTCGCGCCGGGCAAGATCGTCGCGATTCACCTGAACTTCACGTCGCGCGCCGATCAGCGCGGACGTCGGCCGGCGTACCCCTCCTACTTCTTCAAGCCGTCCAGCTCGGTGGCGTCGACCGGCAGCACCGTCGAACGACCGGCGGGTACCGAGCTGTTGGCCTTCGAAGGCGAAATCGCCTTGGTGATAGGCACTCCCGCCCACCGCGTGCGGATCGTCGACGCCTGGGATCACGTCGCAGGCGTCACCGCAGCCAACGACTTCGGGCTCTACGACCTGCGCGCCAACGACAAGGGCTCCAACGTCCGATCCAAGGGCCGCGACGGCTTTACCCCCCTTGGGCCCAACGTGATCGAGGCCCGCACCGTCGATCCCGCCGCGCTGCGCCTGCGCACCTGGGTCAACGGTCAATTGGTCCAAGAGGACACTTCCGAGAAGCTACTGTTCCCCTGCGCTCAGTTGGTTGCCGACCTGTCGCAGCACTTCACCCTCGAGACCGGCGACGTGATCCTCATCGGGACGCCGGCCGGCTCGTCGGTGGTCGTCCCCGGCGACGTCGTCGAAGTCGAGGTCGACGCCCCGACAGCGCCGGGCGCTCCCTCCTCGGGTCGACTGAGCACCACGGTCGTCAACGGCAGCATCGAGTTCGACCCGGCCGTGGGCTCCCTGCCCAGCGTCGACGACCACCAACGAGCCGAGGCGTGACCGACGACCTTCGCCGCAAACTGCTTTCAGTGCCCGTCGCCGGACTGTCGCAGCAGTTGCGCAAGCGGGGCCTGAACAACGTGTCGATCGACGGGGTGTCGGCCATTGCGCCAGGCACCAAGTTGGTGGGCACGGCACGGACGCTGCGCTTCGTGCCCAACCGCGAGGATTTGTTCACGTCACACGGCGGTGGCTACAACGCACAGAAACAGATCTTCGACGCCGTGGACCCCGGCGAGGTGATCGTCATCGAGGCTCGCGGCGAAACCGGTTCGGGCACGCTGGGCGACATCCTCGCGCTGCGCGCCAAGGCGCGTGGAGCGGCGGGCGTCGTCACCGACGGCGGCGTGCGCGACTTCGACGCGGTCGTGGCGATCGGCCTCCCGGTGTTCGCGGCCGGTGCCCATCCCGCAGTCCTCGGCCGACGGCACGTGCCGTGGGACTTCGATCTGACCATCGCCTGTGGTGGAGCCACCGTGCAACCCGGGGATGTCATCGTCGGCGACGGAGACGGCGTCATCGTCATCCCGCCCGCGCTCGCCGAAGGGGTCGTCGACGCGGCGATCGAACAGGAGACCCAAGACGGTTGGATCGCCGAACAGGTAGCCGCCGGCCACCCAGTCGACGGGCTCTTCCCGCCCAACGACGAATGGAAGGAGAAGTACCGCCAATGGCGTCAGACACGATGAACGGACCAGCACGACAGAGTAAGTCGCAGCAGGCCTATCAGTGGATCAAGGAGCGCATCGCACGCAACGAGTACACCGCGGGCTACCGCCTGGTGCTCGGCGCCATCGCCAAGGAGCTCGACATGAGCGTCGTTCCCGTACGCGAGGCGATCCGCCAGCTCGAGGCCGAGGGCTTCGTCACCTTCGAGCACAACGTGGGCGCGCAGGTCGCGATGGTCGACGAGGCGCAGTACCGCGACAGCATGGTGGCGCTCAGTGTCCTGGAGGGCGCCGCGACCGCCCTGGCCGCGCGCCGACTGACCGCAGCCGACCTGCAGCAGGCGCGCGCGATCAACGAGCGGATGGTAGCCACGCTCGATCACTTCGACCCGCTGCTGTTCACCACCCTCAACCAGGAATTCCACTCGGTGTTGTTCACCAAATGCGTCAACGCGCGCATGGTCACCCTGGTGCAGGCCGAGTGGGCCCGCCTGGGACACCTGCGATCCTCCACCTTCTCCTTCGTTCCCGGCCGCGCCCACGAATCGGTCTGCGAGCACGACACCATCGTCGACCTCATCGAAGCCGGTGCACCGCTGTCGGAGATCGAAGACGCCGCCCGGCGCCACCGCACCGCGACCCTCGACGCCTACCTGGCCCACGAACATCCTGACCGCGGCGATTTCGGCCTTCCGGCCTAGAACCCTGAATTGGAGCAACCATGACCGATACCGTCACCTCGACCGCGGCCCGCCACGTACCCGACGATCTGCCAAACCACTTGCAGCACTACATCGGCGGTGCTTTCGCCGACTCGGTGGACGGCGACACGTTCGATGTACTTGACCCGGTGTCCAACGAGACCTACGTGACGGCCGCCGCCGGTAAGCAGGCCGACATCGAACTGGCCGTCGCCGCCGCGCGCGCCGCCTTCACCGACGGCCCCTGGCCGCGCATGCTGCCGCGCGAACGCTCGCGCATCCTGAACCGCATCGCCGACATCGTGGAATCCCGCGACGCCCGGCTGGCCGAACTCGAGTCCTTCGACTCCGGGCTGCCCATCACCCAGGCACTCGGCCAGGCCCGCCGGGCCGCGGAGAACTTCCGCTTCTTCGCGGACCTCGTCGTCGCTCAGGCCGACGACACGTACAAGGTGCCCAGACGCCAGATCAACTACGTCAACCGCAAGCCGATCGGCGTGGCCGGCCTGATCACGCCGTGGAACACCCCGTTCATGCTCGAGTCCTGGAAGTTGGGACCCGCGCTGGCAACAGGAAACACCGTCGTGCTCAAGCCCGCCGAGTTCACGCCGCTGTCCGCGTCGTTGTGGGCCGGCATCTTCGAGGAGGCGGGGCTACCCCAGGGCGTGTTCAACCTCGTGAACGGACTCGGCGAGGACGCCGGCGACGCGCTGGTGAAACACCCTGACGTGCCTCTGATTTCGTTCACCGGAGAGAGTAGCACCGGGCAACTGATCTTCGGCAACGCTGCACCGTTCCTCAAGGGCCTGTCGATGGAACTCGGTGGCAAGAGTCCGGCGATCGTGTTCGCCGACGCCGACCTCGACGCCGCCATCGACGCGACGATCTTCGGCGTGTTCTCGCTCAACGGCGAACGGTGCACCGCCGGCAGCCGCATCCTGGTCGAACGCCCGATCTACGACGAGTTCGTCTCGCGCTACGCCGAGCAGGCCAAGCGGGTCGTGGTCGGCTACCCGCACGACCCGAAGACCGAGGTCGGCGCCCTCGTGCACCCCGAGCACTACGACAAGGTGATGAGTTACGTCGAAATCGGCAAGACCGAGGCTCGGCTGGTCGCCGGTGGCGGTCGACCGGACGGCTTTCCCGACGGAAACTTCATTGCTCCCACGGTATTCGCCGACGTCGCGCCGAACGCCCGCATCTTCCAGGAGGAGATCTTCGGTCCCGTCGTCGCCATCACGCCGTTCGACACCGACGAGGAGGCACTCGCGCTGGCCAACGACACGAAGTATGGGCTGGCCGCCTACGTCTGGACCAACGACCTCAAGCGGGCACACAACTTCTCCCAGGCCGTCGAAGCCGGGATGGTGTGGCTGAACTCCAACAACGTCCGTGATCTGCGTACGCCGTTCGGCGGGGTCAAGGCCTCCGGGCTCGGCCACGAGGGGGGTTACCGGTCCATCGACTTCTACACCGACCAGCAGGCCGTCCACATCACCCTCGGGAAGGTGCACAATCCCACCTTCGGTAAGCCGAACTACGAAAGTCATTGAGCGACAGTCAAACCAGCGACTCCTCCCGACCACATCTAAGGACACCGATCATGACCATCACTCCAGAATCAGCGGCACGCAACGCCGAGCGCGTCGCCACGCCGACCTCTCCCCCGCCGGATGTATTGCGCTGCGCCTACATGGAATTGGTGGTGACCGACCTGGCGCGGTCGCGGAACTTCTACGTCGACGTGCTGGACCTGCACGTCACCGAGGAGGACGAGAACACCGTCTATCTCCGGTCGCTCGAAGAGTTCATCCACCACAACCTGGTGCTGCGCCAGGGACCGGTTGCCGGCGTGGCCGTGTTCTCCTACCGGGTCCGCACGCCCGAGGACCTCGACAAGGCCGTCGCCTTCTACACCGAACTCGGCTGCCGCGTCGAGCGGCGGGCCGAGGGATTCACCAACGGCATCGGCGATTCGGTGCGCGTGGAGGATCCCCTGGGCTTCCCGTACGAGTTCTTCTACGACGTCGACCACGTCGAACGCCTCGCGTGGCGCTACGACCTGTACACCCCGGGTGCGCTGGTGCGCCTCGACCACTTCAATCAGGTCACCCCCGATGTACCCAAGGCAGTCGCGTACATGGAGGACCTCGGTTTCCGCGTGACCGAGGACATCCAGGACGACGAGGGCACTGTCTACGCCGCCTGGATGCGGCGCAAGCCCACCGTGCACGACACCGCCATGACCGGTGGTGACGGGCCAAGGATGCACCACGTCGCCTTCGCCACCCACGAGAAGCACAACATCATCGCGATCTGCGACAAGATGGGCGCGCTGCGCATGTCCGACCGCATCGAACGCGGTCCCGGCCGTCACGGTGTGTCCAACGCCTTCTACCTCTACGTGCGCGACCCGGACGGTCACCGCGTCGAGATCTACACCCAGGACTACTACACCGGCGACCCCGACAATCCGGTCGTCACCTGGGACGTGCACGACAATCAGCGCCGCGACTGGTGGGGGACCCCGGTGGTGCCCAGTTGGTACACCGACGCCTCGCTCGTCTTGGACCTCGACGGCAATCCCCAGCCGGTGAAGGCTCGCACGGACGCACGCGAGATCGACGTCACCATCGGTGCGGACGGCTTCTCCTACACCCGGCCCAGCGACGAGGACATGCCCGAATGGAAGAAGGGCGAGTACAAGCTCGGCGCCCAACTGTAGCCACCCGATTCATCTTCCAGGAGGACCGATGCTGAACGCCGAGACCATCACGGCCATCGCCGACGAACTGGCGGCCGCCGAGCGTGACCGCGCCACGGTGCCACTGCTGACGGCGCGCTACCCCGAGATGACGGTCGAGGATTCCTATGCCGTGCAAAACGAGTGGCGCCGCCGTGGTCTGGCCGCGGGCCGTCGTCTCGTCGGCCGCAAGATCGGGCTGACAAGCAAGGTGATGCAGGCGGCCACCGGCATCACCGAGCCTGATTACGGTGCAATCTTCGATGATATGGTCTTCGACAACGGTGCGGTGATCGAGCACGGTCGCTTCTCCAACGTCCGCATCGAAGTCGAACTCGCCTTCGTCCTGGGTGCTCCGATCGACGGCCCCGACGCCACGATCTTCGACGTGCTCCGCGCCACCGAATACGTCGTGCCCGCGCTGGAGATCCTCAGCTCGCGCATCGAGATGGCGGGGCGCACCATCGTCGACACCATCAGCGACAACGCCGCCATGGGCGGTCTCGTCTACGGAGGCAACCCAACCCGGGTCGGCGACGTGGACCTGCGCTGGGTAGCGGCGCTGCTGTACCGCAACGAGACAATCGAGGAGTCCGGCGTCGCCGCGGCCGTGCTGAACCATCCCGCGACCGGGGTGGCGTGGCTGGCCAACAAACTGGCGCAGCACGGCGACCGGCTGGAAGCCGGAGAAGTGGTGCTCGCCGGATCGTTCACCCGCCCCATGTGGGTGCATCAGGGCGACACCGTGCTCGCTGATTACGGACCGATGGGAACCATCTCGTGCCGCTTCGCCTGAACGGAACCCTGCGCGACGCGCTGGCCGGTAACAGTCGTCCCCTGTACGGCGGGTGGATCTGCATGGGTTCACCGGTGTCGGCGGAGATCATGGCGGGTTCGGGACTGGACTGGGTGCTCGTCGACATGGAACACGCGCCGAATGGATTGGAATCCGTTGTCGTACAGCTTCATGCAGTGTCCGGATATGCGACGACTCCGGTGGTCCGGGTGCCTTCGGGCGATGCTGTCGTCATCAAGCAGGTACTCGACCTCGGGGCACAGACGATCCTCGTGCCTATGGTCTCGACGGCTGAACAGGCTCAGGCCGTGGCCGCCGCCGCGCACTATCCACCTGCCGGCATTCGCGGGGTCGGCAGTGCGCTGGCCCGGTCTGCCCGCTGGAATCGCGTCGAGGATTACCTGAGCGACGGCGCCGAACACGTTTCGGTGTTCGTCCAGATCGAAACCGCCGAAGGCGTCGACAACGCACGGGCCATCGCTGGGACACCCGGCATCGACGGCGTCTTCCTCGGCCCCAGCGACCTGGCCGCCTCGATGGGACTACTGGGCCAGCAGACCCATCCCGACGTCATTGCGCGGGTCGAGCAGGCGTTCACCGACGTGCTGCCGACCGGAAAGTTCGTCGGAGTCAACGCGTTCGTGCCCGAGCAGGCCCGGCGCTACGTGCAGGCAGGCGCGTCGTTCGTGCTCGTCGGCGCTGACGTCGCGCTGCTCGCGCGCGGATCGGAAGCTCTCGCTGAGCAATTCGCCTCAGGCGACGGCGACGGACGTCGCGAAAGCTATTGAGGTCTTCAAATGACTCAACCGAATCGGTTACCGCACCACGGAGGACAGCCCATGACCACCACCTACGAATCACTTCTCAAGAGCGTTACCGACGCCGCCGGCGAACAGATCAACGACCCGGCCACCGGCGAGGTCGTCGGTCGGGTCCGTTTCAACACGGTCGAGGACCTCGATGCTGCGATCACCCGGGCACGCGATGCACAGGCGACCTGGGCCGGCTACACGGACGAGGAGCGGGTAACCCTCCTGCTGCGCGCCGCTGAGGCGATCGACGCGGCAGCCGAACCATTGGCCGAACTCCTGTCTCGCGAGCAGGGCAAGCCCCTGAACGGGCCCAACGCGCGCTTCGAAGTCGGGGCGTGTGCCGACTGGCTGCGGGCGACCGCCGCCACCGCGCTCCCCGGCGAGGTGCTCGTCGACGACGAGAGCGGTCACGCCGAACTGCACTACCGGCCGATCGGTGTGGTCGGTGCGATCGGTCCGTGGAACTGGCCGATGATGATCACCATCTGGCAGATTGCGCCCGCGCTGCGGATGGGTAACTCCGTCGTGGTCAAGCCCTCGGAGTACACCCCGTTGAGCGTGCTGGCCCTGGTCGGCGTCATCAACGGCGTACTGCCCGTAGATGTGTTGCAGGCGTTGGCGGGCAGAGGTGACCTCGGTGCGCGACTATCCAGCCACCCCGACATCGGCAAGCTGATGTTCACCGGGTCCACCGCGACCGGCCAGGCGATCATCAAGACCTCCGCGGACACGGTGAAGCGTCTCACCCTTGAACTCGGCGGCAACGACGCCGGCATCGTCCTTTCCGACGTCGACCCACGCGCGATCGCCGAGGACCTGTTCTGGGGTGCGTTCATCAACACCGGCCAGACATGCGCCGCACTGAAACGTCTCTACGTACACACCGACGTCTACGACGACGTCTGCACCGCACTCGTCGACGTCGCCAAGGCGATGCCGATGGGCCGCGGCCTCGACGAGGCCAACGTCCTTGGCCCACTGCAGAACCGGCAGCAGTACGACATCGTGACAAAGCTCGTCGACGCCGCCCGCGACTCCGGTGCCACGATATTGCTCGGCGGGAACCCCGACCACCAGGGCGTCGGCAACTTCTACCCCACGACGTTGGTCGTCGACATCGACAACGACAATCCGCTGGTCACCCAGGAACAGTTCGGCCCGGCGCTGCCCATCATCCGATACGACGACGTCGACCACGCAATCGCGATGGCCAACGGTCTGGACGTCGGCCTTGGCGCCTCCGTGTGGTCGCGGGATACGCAATCCGCCCACGCGGTGGCTGCCCGCCTCCACGCCGGCACGGTATGGATCAACTCCCACAGTCGCGTCCACCCGATGATTCCCTTTGGTGGAGTGAAGAAGTCCGGCTACGGACTCGAGTTCGGCGTCGAAGGACTCAAGGGCGTCTCGGTGCCGCAGGTGATCAGCGGATGACGACGCACGCTCAGGGCACACCCGAGAACGCAAGCCACTACGCCACACAGAACGCAGGAGAGATTGAATGAGCGCTTCGACAACCACCTTCAGCTGGGACAAGACAACGTGGGCACCGCTCACCGAAATGGCCGACGGTTTCGACGAGTACCGGCCGGCCCATAGCACGGCCCTCGACGGCAAGGAACTGGTCCTGGCGGCTCGCTTCGTCGACGGCGGAGACACCTTCACCCTGACGCAGCACTTCACCGCCACCGACGTGACGTGGAGCGTCTCCCGCGACGGCGCCGAGCTGCAGAACGGTCAGGACGGCTACGAACTGTTCGAGATGCAGCCCGGACTGTTCTACCTGCATTACCTGCGATCCGTCGACGATCATCCCGTCGTCGTCAGCGCCGCGCTCGACCTCACCAGCGGACACGTGACGGGTGCGATCGCCGAACTCGGGCTGATGCCCGATCCCCATCTGGCGCGGCAACGTTGGTTCCAAGGAACGATCGCCGGCACCAAAGCGTCCCAGGACGACGCACACACCGTCACCGATGAACTCATCGGCCGCCGCGTGCGCTATGCCTACAGCAGTGCCGATGTGTACGACCACGTCTACCTCAACGAGAACCTGTTCACCTGGCTCTGCGTCGGAGGAACCGAAGTGGGCGTCGGAGACACCGAACGCTGCACCTACTGGAAGCTGCGCGACAACACGTATCTGTTCGCGTGGCTGGAGAAGAACCTGGGTGTCGAGGGCATGGTCCTCATCGACTTGGCCGCACATCGGACGGTCGGCATTCAGTTCGCCCTCGATCAGATGACCGGGGAGCTGGTCAACATCACGATGGGGTCCTACGCCCAGGAATTCGATCGCACCCCGGGGATCGACGAAGCCCGGCCCGGCCCGGCCACCCACACCAACTGACCCGCAACCCGCCGCCCCAAGCAGTCGTCCACAAGCCCTCGCTCCACACACCCCTACCTCGGAGTCGTCCATGTCCAACCTCGAAGCGTCACCCTTCAGCGAAGGCAAAGACGCACAGATGATCTCACCGCCGGCTTCTGACCGGGCGGGCCTGCGGTCCGGCCAGCTCGGGGCGGGGGCGATCATATTCTTCGTCGTCGCCGCGGTGGCACCGATGGCAGCCCTGGTGGGTGCATCACCCATCGTGTTCTCCGCCCAAGGGGCCACGGCACCCTTCGTGTACTTGTTGGCAGCTCTACTGTTTGCGGTGTTCTCAATCGGCTACGTGGCGATGAGCCGCCACATCACCAACGCCGGTGGCTTCGTCGCCTACATCGCCCAGGGCCTCGGCGCGCGAGCCGCTACCGCCGGCGCCGCGCTGGCGATCTTGTTCTACGGCACCTTGCAGTCGGCGCTGTGGTCCCAGTTCTCGGTCTTCGCCCAGTCACTGATCGCCGACAAGGTCGGCGTCGACCTTCCCCCCTGGGTGATCCTGTTCGTTGCGCTCGCCGCGGTGACCGGTCTGGTCATGTTGGGTATCGACCTCAGTCTCAAGGTGCTGGGAATCTTGGTGGCACTGGAAATCGCTGCCTTCGTCGTGCTCGATGTCGCGATCATTGCCGGCGGGGGCGGAGCGTCGGGCAACTCATTGGCGGCCTTCGATCCCTCCGACCTCGTCGGCCCCGGCCTCGGCGTGGCATTCCTGTTCGCCTTCGCGTGCTTCACCGGATTCGAGGCGACAGTGGTGTTCTCCGAAGAAGCCAAGGACCCTCGCCGGACGATCCCCCGTGCGGTCTACGGATCGATCGCGTTCATCGGAGGCTTCTACGCACTCACCGCCTGGGCGCTCGGCAACTCCGTGGGAAATGAATCTGTGCAGTCCGCAGCGGCCGAGGATCCCGCCGGTTTCGTGTTCGCCATCGCCGAGAAGGAGGTGGGAGCTTGGCTGAGCACCACCTTGGAGGTGTTGGTGGTGACCAGCTTCATCGCGATGCTCGTCGGATTCCAGAACATGTTCGCCCGTTACGTCTACGCCCTAGGCCGCGCACACGTCCTGCCCGCCCGTCTGGGAACTGCAAGCCGCACTTCGGGCACCCCCACCGCCGCCGCACTCTGTGTCGGCGCGCTGCTGGCCGTCGTCCTCGCGGGCTTCCAGTTCGCCGGGGCCGATCCCATTGCGGTCACGTTCAGTTGGCTGCTGTCACTGGGAACCGTAGCGCTGATCGCCATCCTCATTCTGACCTCGGTGTCGGTGATGGCGTTCTTCGCCAGAACGAAGCTCGAAAAGAGCCCCTGGGTGACGGTGATAGGGCCTGGCCTGTCGATCGCCGGTTTCGGGTACGTCGCCTACCTGGCGATCACCAACTACGAGGTCCTGCTGGGCGGCCAGGGTGGCATCGCCAAGTGGCTGCTGATCCTGATTCCGGCGTTCGCCGCCGCAGGCTATGCATGGGCCGCCATTCGACCGGGAGTCGACTACCAGGCCGCCCTGGTCTGATAGTCCGTAGCCCGTCACACGAAGGAAGATACGTGTCGACGACTAGCGAAAACCCAACAGCCAGAGTCGCTATCGTCACCGGTGGCGGCAGCGGGATCGGCGCGGCATCCGCCGAGACCCTGAGTGCCCAGGGATGGACGGTCGTCATTTGCGGCCGCCGCCTCGAAGCGCTGCAACGGGTGGCAACCAGGCCGTCCATTCACGCCACCGCCGTCGACGTGACCGATCCGCAGGCAGTTCGCGGGCTGGTCGACGGCACCGTGGACCGCTTCGGGCGACTCGACGCGGTGGTGCTCAACGCAGGCATCATCCGCCCAGGACCGGTTGCTGAACTCTCTGAAGAGGATTGGGCGACAACGATGGACACCAACCTCACCGCGCCGTTTCACCTGCTGCACCACGCCCTCCCCCATCTGGTCGATGCCAAGGGATCCGTCGTCGGCGTCTCGTCGCTGAGCGGGCTGCGTGCCTCCGCCGGGAACACTGCCTACAACGCCTCGAAGGCGGGCTTCTCGATGCTCGTCCAGTCGGTGGGCGTGGACTACGGCCCAAAGGGGCTGCGCGCCAACGTCGTCTGTCCTGCATGGACGCGCACGGAGATGGCCGACGAGGAGATGGCCGAACTCGGCCGTCAGCGCGGCATCGACGGTGAAGAGGCCTACCAGCTGGCCACCGCCCTGTCTCCCCTGCCGAGACCGGCGCACGCGGCCGAGGTCGCCGCCACCATCGCGTGGCTCTTGTCGCCGTCGGCGTCCTACGTCAACGCCGCCGTGCTGCCAGTCGACGGTGGGCTGCACGCCGTCGACCCGGGCACCATCGCCTTCGCCGAGCACCTGACCGTCACCACCGTCACTCCCCTCAGCGAGGCATGACCCACATGGACATCCGGCTCAACGGGCGCGTCGCGGTGGTGACCGGTGGCGGTTCGGGAATCGGGCGCGCCTGCGTCGACGCGTTCGCTGCAGCAGGCGCGAAGGTCGTCATCGTCGATCGTGATCCAGCCGGGCAGGCAGTCGCCGACTTGCACCGCAATCGGGGAGGGCGAGTCGAATTCGTCTGCACCGACATCACTGACGAGTCGGACGTCGAAAGGGCCATCCAGCATGCGCTGGACGTCTTCGGTGCCGTCGACTCCGTCTGCGGCTGCGCGGGCATATCTGGCCCCGTCGGCAAGCGCGTCGTCGATGTGAGCGTCGAAGAGTGGGACCGCGTCCAAGCGGTCAACGTCCGCGGCAACTTCCTCCTCGCCAAACACTCGATCGCTCACCTGGCGGGCAGTGACATCGGCATCTTGGTGTTCCTTGCGTCCGACTCCGCCATGGTCGCCTTCGAGGGCATGGCTGCCTACAGCGCGTCGAAGGGCGCCCTGGTGATGCTGGCGAAGTCGCTGTCCGTCGACTATCCCCGAGTGCGGGTCAACGCACTGTGCCCAGGGATCGTGGACACCCCGATGTCCCGCGCCGACCTCGATCACCCCGACGGGTTCGCCTCGACGGGCCTGCCAGTGCTCTCCGCACGCGACGTCGCCAATCACGTTCTGTTCCTTGCCTCACCGCTGAGCTTCCCGACGAATGGCGCCACCCTGATCGTCCACCACGGCGTCCACGTTCGGTCCGCCCTCGGAACACTGAACTTCACGACTTACTGACGTACACCGGCGAGACGGTGTGAACCACGACGTCGTCAGTCCGCGACGACGGCGCCATTCACGGCCTTCGCCAACGAGTCGATGGCGTCGGCGACCTGATCGGCGGTGATGGCGCCGCTGACGTATTGCAGCATGAGTCCGTCGAGCGCGGCGAAGAGTGCCAAGTTCAATCCATCGCTCGCCGGTTCGCCGTCGCGAAGGCGGCCGGCCGCGAGCTTGGCCACGTACTTGCGGTAGAGCTCTCGTACGGTCGGCTGCAGTTCCGGGCGTCTCCTGGCTTCGAGAATCATCTCGTACTGGAACGCCGCAGAGTCTGGTTCGGACAACACGTTGTCGATCAACGCAGTCCGAAACGCCGCAGCATCGCTTCCATACTCCGATAAATCGGCGCCGGCGATGGAGCGATCCACGCTCCACTCGAGTGCGGCGGCCAACATCTTGTCGCGGGATCCGAAGTGATGGGCGATCAGCGTGTTGTTCACCCCAGCCTCGTCGGCAACGGCGCGAAAAGTCATACCACGCAGTCCTTTATCGGCAACCACCCTTACTGCGGCCTGCAGGAGAGCTTCTCGTCCCTGGCCATAGTTGAGGTTCTTCGACGCGTCCTTCACCGCGTCAGCATAGGCACAGTTGCGTACGCCCATATTGACTCTTGACACAGAACTAAGCAATTGCTTAACTGTGATTTAAGCAATTGCTTAGTTTCGGTGTGAGTTGCGCCGCCCACCAATCCTCACGAGGAGTATCCGATGAACACAGCCGACCGCGGCTACATCCCGCAGGACGAATGGCCGGCCGTCACCACCATGCTCGACGGGTTCGGCGAACCCAGCCTCCCAACGAGTACGTCACTGGAGGGCGCAGACATCGAGATCGGCTTCGAGAACGGTTGGGAGATCACACATCGATTCGACGCAGGCCATGTCACATGGACGATCACCGCCGGCGAAGGGGTCGGAGCGACCGGCACCCACCCCTATCGAGCCGTCGAGGTCCATCCGGGCATCTTCTTCGTCGACTTCGTGAAGGGCGACGGCGTTGGCTCGAGCGACGTATCGATGGTGATGGACCGCAACAACGGCAAGGTGACCGTCGCCGACTCGTCCTTCGTCGACCGAGATGGCGCGATCCGAATGCGCACCGACGTGATCAGCGGCCGGTTGGCCGGCACCGGCGCCATTGAAGCGCTGCAGCCGTCCAAGGAGCTCGTCGGCAAGCGAATCTACTACCGCTACAGCCCAACCGAGCATTACGAGCATATCTATCTCAATGTCGGCACCTTCGTGTGGCACTGCGTCAAGGGTGGCGAAGCGGGACTCGCCGACACCGACCCGATCCAGGTGTTCGAACTCGCCGACGGCATCGTGATCCTGCACTGGAGCGAAACCGTGATGCCGGTGGAATCCATCCTCGTCGTCGACCTCCACAACCAACGAACGATCGGCCGAATGTTTTGTTGGGACGGGCCGACTCTGGCGCCCGTGCATCTGCCATTCGACAGTCGATTCACCGTGCTGAACGACACCTCCTACCCGACTGACTGAGCTACCGGGTCGAAAGGACGTCGACGTGAACGACTTTGACACCGATGTGGTGATCGTCGGCGGCGGTTTCGCCGGCGTGACCGCCGCCCGCGAGCTGCGCCAGCGCGGAGTGCGCGTCGTATTGCTGGAGGCACGCGACCGGTTGGGCGGCCGCACCTGGACGCGCGACACCAAGTTGGGTCGAGAACTCGACATGGGCGGGACGTGGGTCCACTGGATCCAGCCGCACGTATGGGCGGAAGTCACGCGCTACGGCCTCGATCTGATTGCCAGCCCAGACCTCGACACGGCCTACTGGCGCGTCGGGGACGAGGTCTTCACCGGTACGGCCGACTCCATGCTCGCCCTGCTGGATGGCCCCATGACCGAACTGCTCGCCGCCACGCGCGAGGTCATGCCACAGCCCTTTGATTGCTTTCCGCTGTCCGACCAGCTCAAAGCCCTGGATCAGGCGAGCGTTGCAGAAAAGATCGCCGAGCTCGACCTCGACGCCCAGCAGCGGGCGCTGCTGGATGGGATGTGGGCGTTGAACTTCAGCGGGGTTCCGGCGCGCGGTGGCTACACGCAGGCATTGCGATGGTGCGCCTTGGCAGGCGGTCACTGGAAGCTGATGTTCGAGGCATGTGCCACGCACAAGTTCTCCCGCGGCACTCGGTCCCTGCTCGAGGCCATCACCGCCGATGCCACCGGCACCGACATTCGGCTGAACACCACGGTCATCCACATCGACGAGGCCGCCGATGCTGTCACCGTTTCCTGCGCCGACGGCACCACCCTTCGATCGCGGCACGTCGTGGTCACCGTTCCGCTCAACGTTCTCGGAAGTATGACGTTCACACCGGAATTGAGTCACGGGGTGGCCGTCGTCGCCACCGAGGGGCAGGCGTCCACCGGAGTGAAGGTGTGGGTCCGGGTGAAGGGCGACGTCGGCAGGTTCGCCGCCCTGGCGGACAGCAGATCAGTGCTGAACTTTGTTCAATACGAGTACCCGCTCGATGGCGACAGCTTGATCGTCGCCTTCGGACCTCGTTCTGGGTTGATCGACCTCAATGACCCGCGTGCCGTGGAAGCCGAGTTGCGCAAATGGCGACCCGAGCTGGAGGTCATCACCGTCGACGCACACGACTGGACCGCCGACCCGCTCTCCGGTGAGACCTGGCCGATGCTGGCACCCCATCAACTCGACGCAGTCGCCCACGCCGCCGCAGACACGAGCCGCCGAATCCGGCTTGCCGGGTCGGACTACGCCCGCGGATGGGCCGGATTCATCGACGGAGCCATCGAATCCGGCCTGCACGTTGCCAGGGGCATCATCGACGAGCTCGTGGGCTGACAGGAACGACTTCGAGTTGTCGAGCTGCACAATTGCTTTCCCAGCGACGACCTGTGTCGCTAGACGACGCTCTGGGGCCAGCGATGACTTTCCGGCTGCGGGGAGGTCAGCATGAGCATGACGATGACGACGAGAGTGCTCAGTGTGTCGGTG
>JAQSXQ010000526.1 GCA_029256565.1 Mycobacterium sp. | reverse complement strand
GGTGGGCATCGCCAGCAGCGTCGCCGAGGCGTCGGCGACGTTCACCCCGCAGGACCCCAACGCGTCCATCGACCGTGCGGCGGGGCTGATGACACCCGAGCGCGCGGAGACCTACCGCAACGAGTTCGCAGCCGTGGCAAGGGAATTGACGAGCAAGAACATCTCGGGGCAGGCCGCGACGATCTCGGCCGGTGTCGAGGCGATCGGGCCTGCCGTCGCGAGTGTGGCCGTCGTCATGCGCGGTACGCAGAACGCGCCGAACAAGAAGCCCGACGTCGCGGTCTACGCCTTGCGGATCACGCTCTCCAAGGAAAGTGGGAAGTGGATGGTCGTCGACGTGACGCCCATCAACGCGCGCTAGTCAGCGGCGGGTGCGCTCGTCGTGGATCTTGGCGAAGCGGTCGGACAGGCGACGCATGCGGATCATGAGCGACGCGGTCGGGCACTGGCTGCCGTCGAGGTACGCCCCGAACGTCGAGGTCGGCAGACCGATGCGCGAGGCGAACTCCTGCTCCCCGAGGCCTGACCGTTCGAGCAGCAGCCGGACGTGCCGGGCCACCTCGGCGCATTCGTTGGCCTCGAGGTGCGCGCGGGTCCGGATGAGGACCTCCTGCAGCGCCTTGGACACGCCGTAGGGCGGTGCCGTCTCGAGGACCTCTTCGACCTGCCGCGCGGTTCTGCCGTAGGGGTCGCGCTTGATGGCGACGACGATGCGCTGCCACACCGTCAGGTCGTCGGTGTCTAGGGCGGCGCGGATCGACGACGTGGGCCAGAACTCCACCGGGCGGTCGTCGACCGGTGGCCTGCGCTGTGCGGGGCCTGCGGCTTGACGCGGGCGACCCGGGGTGTCGCTGAGCGTGTCCCGCGCGTCTGCGGACAACGTCACCTCGCCTCCTCCAGCATCGCCACCGCCACCGAGAGGCAGCGCTTTCTCACTCTCTCCCATTCGGCGCCCGCGTCGGGGTCCGCCGCTGCGGCGACGTCGTCCGCATCCGACGGGTGGGGATCGGCCAGACGGCGTACCAGCTGCGTGGCCACCCACTGCCTGCGGGAGCGTTGACCAGAGTAATACCGGTCCATCCGGGCCAGCACCTCCGCCGCGGTTTGGGTCTCCATCGAGTCGATCAGATCGGCGAACTCCGTGAAGTCCCTGGTCGAGTTCCGGCACATGATCAGGTAGCTCTTCAACCGCAGCGTCTCGGCGCCGGTGGGGATCTGCAGCCGGTCGCCGGTGGGCAGCAGCACGTTGGTGGTCTCCATCGGCTTGCGCCGTTCCACGACCGGGACGTCCGCATCGGCAGCGGTCTGTAGCGCGTCCAGCGCGACCGCGAGCCTGCCGCGCCACATCGTGACCGGGTGGACCGTCGTCGGCACCTTCCTGCCACCGCCGCGCACGGAGTAGAACCGGCCGCCGCGGGTGCCGATGCGGACCGTGTCGGTGCCTGCGGGTGCCACCGCGGTCGCACCCGCGCCGACGGCGTTGATCGCCCGCACGCCCGACCCGACGAGCAGGGCCTGGTCGCCGTCGCTGGTCCGGCTCACCACGACCGGCCCACAGCCGCTGAACGCCAGCGGGTCGGCGACCGTGATGCTCTGCGGCGCAAGGTTCTTCAGCTTCGCCGCCGACTTGACGACGGTGCGGATGTCCGAGCCGGACGGGCCCAGTTCGGAGATGTCCTCGGGGATGATGACGAGGTCGCCGATGTCCACCTTCGGCAGCGGCTTCTCGAAGTCGACCGACGGCAGGATGCGGTCGAGCCAGCGCGGCAGCCACCAGTTCCACTCGGCGAACATCGCCATCAGGGCGGGCACCAGGATCAGGCGCACCACGGTCGCGTCGACGGCGATCGCCACCGCGCACGCCACGCCCAGCTGGGCGACCAGCGGCATGCCCGCGAACGCGAACCCGACGAATACCGCGATCATGATCAGCGCGGCGCTGGTGATGGTGCGGGCGCTGGTGCTCACGCCGTAGGCGACGGCGTCGCGGGTGTTCTGGGTCTGGACGAACCGCTCGCGGATGCGGGTCAGCAGGAAGATCTCGTAGTCCATCGACAACCCGAACGTCATCGCGAGGACCAGCGGGGGGATGGTGCTGTCCAGCGACGACAGCGGCTCGAAGCCGAGCGGTTCGAGCCAGCCCCACTCGAAGACCGCGACCAGGCTGCCGTAGGCGGCGGCGACCGACAGCACGGTCATCAGCACGCCCTTGAACGCCAGGAACACCGATCGGATCGAGATCAGGAGCATCACGAACGCGATCAGGGCGACGAACGCGAACACCAGCGGCTGGGTCGCCGACACCCTGTCGTCGAAGTCCTTGAGCAGCGCCGTCGGACCACCGACGTCGACCTGTGCCTGGTCACCGGCCGCCTGCGGGAGGTTGGCGCGCATCCAGTCGATGGACTCGCGGGCGCCGGGGTCCTCGGGATCGACCGACAGCACCGCCGACAGCAGCGCGCTGCGGTTGTCGTCGCCGAACACCGGCGGCGACACGTTCGCCACGAACGGCGCCTCGGCGATCTTCGTCTCTACGGCGGTCAGCGTGCCGGCGTTCTCCGGCTGGTTGGCGTTGCGGTCGGGGAAGGTGACCAGCACGCGGATCGGGCCGAGCGCCCCTGGGCCGAGGGCCTCCGCGGCGGCGTTGATGCCGCCGCGGATCTCGTGGGTGGGCTCGAACTGGCGCTGCAGGCTGTTGCCGAGCGTCATCGCGAAGGCAGGCGCGGCCATCACGAGCAGGAGCACGGCCGCCGAGATCGCCGACACCCACGGTCGGCGCATCACGCCGGTCACCCAGCGCGTCCAGAACCGCGACTGGGTGGTGTCCGGGCGACGCGACAGGTGCAGGTAGGTCGATCGCTTCGCGGCAGCCTTGCCGAACGTGCGCAGCACCGCAGGCGTCAGCGTCGTCGACGTCAGCACCGCCACCGCGACCGCGAGGATCGCCCCGGTCGCCATCGAGGACAGCACGGGGGTGTTGATCAGGTAGATGCCGGTTACCGACGCGATCACCGTCAGCCCCGACAGCAGCACCGCAAGGCCCGAGGTGCCCATCGCGGCGTCGGCCGCCTGTTCGGCGTCGCGCCCGGCGCGCAGC
>JAQSXQ010000525.1 GCA_029256565.1 Mycobacterium sp. | reverse complement strand
CTTCCTCGACGCTTCCTGCTCCCGGGACTCGCCGAAGGCCTCGCAGCCCAGCCCGCGCAGGAGGATCACGTCGGAGGCGGGAAAGAACTTCGTCACCGGGAGCAGTTCGACGTCGCCCTCGGCCCGGCCCGAGGCTCTAACCGCAGCCCCGACCCGGGCACGCAATGCCTCGAGCGACGTGCGCAGTTCGGCTTCGCGGTCCTCGGTCATGTCCGCCGCACCGTCATTCCATCCACACCAGTGACGCGAGCCTGCCGGTGGGCGCACCCCGGCGGTGGCTGTACAGATTGCGGTCGGCGAACGTGCACCGCGGGTCCACGTCGACCGCCGAGATGCCCAATCCCCGCAGCTGCCCGACGATTCCGGCCCTCAGGTCGAGTCCCGCCGTACCGCGCGCGGTGACGGTGCGACTGCCCGGCAGCGCTGCCTCCACCTCGGCGGCCATCGCCTCGGGCACCTCGTAGTTGCGGCCGCTGACGGCTGGGCCGAGCAGCACGGAGATGTCCTCGGCGCGGGCACCACGGCGCACCATCGCCTCGACGGTCCGCACGACGATGCCGTTCTGCGCGCCGACCCGTCCGGCATGTGCGGCGCCGATGACCCCGGCACGCGCGTCGGAGAGCAGTACGGGAACGCAGTCCGCGGTCACGACGGCCAAGGCCAGCCGCGGCGTCGTCGTCACCATCGCGTCGGCGGCGTCGACGGTCGGGCCAGGGCCGTCCACCTCGACGACGCGGTCGGAGTGCACCTGGTTCATCCAGCGGACGCCGTCGGCGCCGAGACCCGTCGCGGCGGCGAGGCGTCGGCGGTTCTGAGCGACCGCGGCCGGGTCGTCCCCGACGTGGTCGCCGAGGTTGAAGGCGTCGAAGGGTGGCCTCGACGCACCGCCCCTTCGGGTGGTCGTGACACGGCGGACGCGGCGGCTCACGGTGTCAGTATCCGGGACCGAGCTGGGCGCGCTCAGTGCCGCATGAACGGCGGCACGTCGACGTCGTCGTCGGCGATGCCGTCGTCGCGACCGCCACCGATGCTGACCGTCGCCCCGTTGGTGTGCACCGGGACGGCGGCGGGATCGGTCGACTCCACGAAGGGCGAGGTGACCTTGCCCGCCCGGCCGGGCGCAATCGGCTGGCCGGGGGTGCCGGTGACCGGGGCGCGACTGGGCCCCGCCGCGTCGAACCCGGCCGCGATCACCGTGACCCGGACCTCGTCGCCGAGCGAGTCGTCGATGACGGTTCCGAAGATGATGTTCGCGTCCTGGTGTGCGGAGTCCTGCACCAGCGACGCGGCCTCGTTGATCTCGAAGAGGCCGAGGTCACTGCCGCCTGCCACCGACAGCAGCACGCCCTGGGCACCCTCCATGGACTGCTCGAGAAGTGGTGAGTTGATCGCGATCTCGGCGGCCTTGAGCGCCCGCCCGTCGCCGCGTGCGGATCCGATGCCCATCAGGGCGGTGCCCGCGCCGCTCATGACGCCCTTGACGTCGGCGAAGTCGACGTTGATCAGGCCGGGAGTGGTGATCAGGTCGGTGATGCCCTGCACGCCGTTCAGCAGGACCTCGTCGGCGCTGCGGAACGCGTCCATCAGGGAGACGGCCGCGTCGCCCATCTGCAGCAGGCGGTCGTTGGGGATCACGATGAGCGTGTCGCAGCTCTCGCGCAGCGAGGTGATGCCCGTTTCCGCCTGGTTGGACCGCCGCTTGCCCTCGAACGAGAACGGCCGGGTGACGACGCCGACGGTCAGCGCACCGAGCTTGCGCGCGATGGTCGCGACGACGGGAGCGCCGCCGGTTCCGGTGCCACCACCCTCGCCCGCGGTGACGAACACCATGTCGGCGCCGCGGAGCAGCTCCTCGATGTCGTCCTTCGCGTCCTCGGCGGCCTTGCGTCCGACCTCGGGGTCGGCGCCGGCGCCGAGACCCCTGGTGGAGTCGCGGCCGACGTCGAGCTTGACGTCGGCATCACTCATCAACAGCGCCTGGGCGTCGGTGTTGATGGCGATGAACTCGACGCCCTTGAGGCCCTGTTCGATCATGCGGTTGACGGCATTCACGCCGCCGCCACCGATGCCGACCACCTTGATGACGGCGAGATAGTTGTGCGGGGGCGTCATTGCGGTCGCCTTCCTCCTGAATGTGCCTACATGTCCGTCGGTACCCCTCGAGTCAAACCCTCAACCTCAACCACAGGCTTAGAGTTATGTCAAGTAGTGCCGTACGAACAGAACGGTAGGGCTCACTCGGGAACGAACCGCGCAGGCGCGCCGACGTGTTCGTGTGTTTCGCGTCTTTTTCCGGTGCGGGACACGACACGTCACTTGACGGTGGGCAGATCCGGGCTCGACACGTCGTAGGTACGGCCCGGTTGAGTCAGCAGCGCACCCAGCTTGAGCGCCTTCTCCTCCGTGCGGTCGGTGGTCCCCCAGATGACCTCGCGACCGTCGATCAGCGTCAGCGTGATCGACGCCACCGAGGGCGCCGCGATGCGACCGACCTGCCCCGCGACCTCCGGCCGCAGGGCGAGCAGCACCTGCAGGGCAGCCTTGGTCGGCGCGTCGGTGGGGCCCGGGTTGTCGGCGTCGAGGTACGGCAGGCCGAGAGGTGGTGTGTCGGTGGCGAAGTCGACGCCGTCCCGATCGAACAGATGCGGCCCGTCGGGGTAGTCCTTCACCACGACCGGCACCCGCTCCACGATCGTGATCCGCAGCGTCGACGGGTACTCGCGCTGCACGCGCGCGCTGGCCACCCTGCGGATGGTGGCGACCCGTTCGGCGACCGCGTCGGTGTCGATCTGCAGCAGCGGGGTGTCGGGCACGACGGCCGCGGCCTGCAGGATCTCCTCCTGGGGAATCGTGTTCAGCCCGATGATCACCGTCGACCTGGCCGCCATGATCGGCGTGAAGTACAGCAGCAGCCCAAGGCCGACGGCGATGACGCTCACCAGCGCCGACCACAGCAGTGCCTTCAACCCGCGGATCAGTCCGCGGGCGGGACGCTTGGCCTGCTCGGGCGGCTTGCCCTCGACGCGACGCTTCGCCTCGCGGCGCGCGTTCTCGATCGCCGTCGCCCTCTCCTGGGCGGCACGGCGCTCCTCGCGCTC
>JAQSXQ010000524.1 GCA_029256565.1 Mycobacterium sp. | reverse complement strand
CTTCCCGGTCACTTCCCAGGCGATCACGGTCGCCGGCGGCGTGGAAGGGGATTGCCGGCCCGCGACCTGCGCGTCTGGTGTGGCTCGATCATGTGACCCACGCCACGGCAAGTAAAAGAGGGATGCCGCTTCTCAGTCGGTTTCTTGCACGATCCTCAGGTTGACTGCTCCCGGCACCCGATGGGGAGCCGGCATCCGATATCGGCGACGACGGGGAGCCGTTGGGATCAGAGCGGGAAGATCGGCTCATCACACCGAATGACTGACGGCCTGATTCGACCGGCCGGCGGCGGCGATCACCGCGTGAGCGGCAGCGTGACCTCCACGATCAGACCGCCGTCGGGGCGCGACGAGGCTCGCACGTGCCCTCCATGGGCATTGGCGACCGAGCGCACGATGGACAGTCCCAGCCCGGTGCCGCCCGCGCTCGTCGCGGTGCGAGTCAGCCGGCGAAATGGTTCGAACAGCCCGTCCACGTCGGTCGAGCCGACAACGGGGCCGGTGTTCTCGACGGTGAGCAAGGCCAGCCCCTCGTGAGCGCCCACACCCACACGTAGCCAGCCATCCTCGATGGTGTTGTAGCGGACGGCGTTGTCGACGAGGTTGCCGATCAGGCGCTCCAGCAGTGCCGGGTCACCTCGAACGGTGCAGGGGTCCAGGTTGACCCGTATCTCTACGCCGGAGCTATGGGCTGCCGGTTCGACGGCCGAGAGCGCACGCCGCGCACTCTCGGCAAGCTCGACGAGTTCATGTGTCTGCAGTTGTTGATCGCTTCCGGCCAACACCAGCAGGCCGTCGATGAGACGCTCCTGGCGCTGATTCACCGCGAGCAGCGTCTCGCCGAGCCTGCGGGTCGAATCGGGCGTATCGGGGTCGTCGAGTGCGACCTCGATGAGGGTGCGGTTGATGGCCAGTGGCGTGCGCAGCTCGTGGGATGCGTTGGCCACGAAACGATGCTGACTGTCGAAGGCGTGGTCGAGGCGTTCCAGCATGGCATCGAAAGTGTCGGCGAGTTCGCGGATCTCGTCATCAGGTCCGCCCAACGCAATACGCTCGTGCAGACTGCGCCCGGCGACCCGTCGTGCAGTGGCCGTGACTTCCTGCAGCGGGCGCAGTGCCCGACCGGCCAGCAGCCACCCGAGCCCGCATGCGAGCACGCTGATGACCGACAGTGCGGCCAGTGACCAGCGCAGCATGCCGTGCATGAGCGCCTGCCGCTGATTCTCGGCTTGAGTGGTCACCGCCGTCAGCAGATTGTCGAGGCGCGGGAAGCTGCGCCCGCCGCGTTGCTCGGCGAATTCGCGGATCGTCGCCTGCAGTGCCGCCCCCGGTCGGTGGTCTAGGGACTGTTCGAGGTAGAAGTAGATCAACGCGATCAGCAGGACTCCGGCCAGGAACAGTGCGCCGGCGTATAGCGCGGTGAGACGGGTCCGGATCTTCATCGAAGCCGGTACCCGACGCCCGGTTCGGTGTCGATGAGTGGAGGGTCCCCGAGCTTGCGTCGAACCATCATGATGGTGTAGCGCACCACACCGGTGAACGGATCGGCGTGCTCGTCCCATGCCTTCTCCAGTAGGTGCTCGGCAGACACCACACCTCCGTCGGCCAGCAACAGTTCGTTGAGTACGGCAAATTCTTTGCGCGACATGGTGATCGGCACTCCATCGCGGGTCACCGTGCGTTGATGAGGATCGAGTCGGATGCCGCTGCGCTGTAGCGCGGGGGGAGTAGCTGCGCGGGAACGGCGGGCGAGCGCCTGCACGCGCGCAACCAGTTCGGCGAAAGCGAACGGCTTGTACAGGTAGTCGTCCGCGCCCAGACCGAGTCCGGTGACCCGATCGGCCACTGACCCAGCGGCTGTCAGCATCAGGATGCGGGCAGAACTCTCACCTTCGGTGAGTCTGGCGCAGACGGTGTCGCCGGACATCACTGGCAGGTCGCGGTCGAGAATCACGACGTCGTAGTCGTTGACCATGGCGTGTTCGAGTGCAATGGCACCGTTGTAGACGACGTCGACTGCCATCGCATGCCTGCGCAGGCCGGCTGCAACGGCGTCGGCCAGGAGCTGTTCGTCTTCCGCCACGAGTATCCGCACCCCACCATGTTGCCTGCGTGCGTGTTTGGGCGCTGTGAGGTTGCTCGGACCGTGGCGGTCGGCGACGGCACCCTGCGGGGCGGGGGCCGTCGGCGACCCGCAACGTCATCGGCCTAGTAGTTGAGGCAGGTATCGGCGACCCGGTTCAGTCTTGCCACCGTTTCCTGACCTTCCGGGGTGGACTTGCGCGTCTCGACGGCCGCTCGGACATCCGGGTTGCGGTCGAGGAAACCCTGTACCCGCTCCCGACGCTCCGGTACTGGAAGTGCCAGCAGTTCTTGCACTTTGGACTGTGCCTCCGGTCGTTTCTGCAGGCGCTCCGCCATCTGCGGGGCCTCGGCCTGCAGCGCGGCGATGACTTGTGGATAGCCGCAGGTGGTTTCGAGCAGCTTGCCGGCAGGGGCGGACGCTGCCAAGGGCGCGAGCCCGAGTGCGGTACCGGTGAGCACGGCGAACGCAGCGAGGCCGCGGACTGCGGGTCGTGAAAACGTCATAGGTGTTGCTCCACTTTCGGATCAGGATTGGGCGTGCGGTTCACGTCCTCGGATCATTCGAGCAGCATCGGTGTTGGGCGGATGTTAGGCCGAGTGGCCTCGCGGTGCGCCGAGGCGGCGATGGGACCGTGGCGGTAGCCTGTCGGCGCACCTACAACCTCGCGGCAACCGCGGCCTGACCTTCGATGACGGACCGTGCGACGCGACGCCCGACATCCTGGACACGCTGACCGCGGCCGGCATCGCGGCGACGTTCTACCTCCAATGGTGCCGCTGGGACCGTCACGGAGTACGGGGCGGCGACCGCCTGAGCCAGCCACAAGATCGGCATCCACACCTGAGGGATACCGATTCGTGACGGTGAGCGAACTGCTGTCCTACCGGCCGTAGCGGCACGGAGTCTGGCGCCTATGGTGCCCTCGGTGAGATTCGAACTCACACTGCACGGGTTTTGAATCCGTTTCCTCTGCCAGTTGGGATACGAGGGCGCGAGCTACCACCTTAATGGAT
>JAQSXQ010000523.1 GCA_029256565.1 Mycobacterium sp. | reverse complement strand
CCCGGTCCGGGGGACACGCAGGCGCTGGCGGTCAACACCACCGACGGCACCACGGAGTACGAGGCCGCCTTCGCCCTGGTGTGGACCACCGACGAGACCGACGTCATGAACGTCAACGAGGCCCAGGCCTACGCGTCGTGTTCGTCGTGTTCGGCCGTGGCCGTCGCGTTCCAGGTCGTCTTCGTCATCGACGAAGACGAGTCAGGCGACAACGTGGTCGCGCCGCAGAACCTCGCAGGCGCGCTGAACTACGACTGCGTCAACTGTCTGACCTACGCGCTGGCCCGGCAGTTGTTCGTCACGCTCGACGAGCCGCTGTCCGAGGAGGCCATGGCCGAACTCGACGCCCTGTGGACGGAGATCGCCGCCTACGGCGAGGCCATCGAAGCCGGTGAAGTGCCCCCGGAGGAGATCGAAGCCCAGCTCGATGCCTACGAGACCAGGATCAAGGCCATCGTGGAGGCGGACCAGCCGGGAACGTTCCCCACCTCCACGGCGACAGCAGACCCCACCACCGGTGCGCCCAGCAGCACCGCGCCTCCGTCGACGGCGGCATCGGTCGCACCGACCGCGCCGAGCGCACCCGCCGACGTTCCTGCCGAGGGGTCGACGGTCGCGGAGCCCAGCGCGTCGAGCGAACCGACGGCCGACCCGACCGCGACGAACGAGGTCACCGCGCCGACGGGGACTGCGCCCACCGGGACGGTCACCGATGGTTCGACGACGACGGGGTCGACGACCGATGGCGCTACGACCGGTGGGTCTACGACCGACGGCTCCACGACGGGCGGCACGGATTCGGCGGGCACCGATTCCACGGACGGCTCCAGTTCGTCACCCTAGAGGCGACCCCGGTAGATCCATCCCCAGTCGCGGGTTCGTCCACAGCGGGCACCCATCGGCGGGTCCGCGGCACGGGTTCCGACGGTGCCGTGCGGTGACCTTGGTCCATGACGACCTCACCCGACTCCGACTTCCACCTGAACCGACCCGGGGCGCTGATCGCCGCGCTGCCCGCCGTGCTGGGCTTCGTCCCCGAACAGTCGCTCGTCCTGGTCACCCTCGATCGCGGCGAGCTGGGCTGCGTGATGCGCGCGGACCTCGCCACGGTTCTCGACTCGGACCTCGAGGCCGAGCTGGCACACCTGGCCGAGGTGGCCGCGAGGGGAGCGCCCGACGCGGCCATCGCCGTCATCGTGGACGAGTTGGGTGCGGGCTGCCGCATGTGCAACGACGACCACCGCTTCCTCGCCGACGCACTCACCGACGCCCTCGACGGCCACGGCATCGAGTTGCGCGACGTCCACGTCGTCGAACGCATCGCCGCCGGTGCGCGATGGCACTGCGCCGACGGGTGCGGCCGCGGCGGGACCGTCGAGGATCCGTCGTCCTCGCCGGTGGCCGCTGCCGCCGTGCTGGACGGCCGCCGGCTCTACCAGCGCCGCTCCGAACTGCAGGACGTGATCGCCATCTCCGACGCGGACCACACCGCGGCGCTCGAGGCCGCGATCGTCGAGGCCCTGGCGGTACGGGCCGGCCGGCCACGCGACGACGCGGCCACGCGGGAGGACGTCGAGGCGGCGATGGTCGCCGCGTCCGCGGCGGCCAGGGGGGAGCGGCCGTCCGACGCCGATGCCGCACGCCTGGCGTGCGCGCTACGGAATCCACACGTGCGCGACGTGCTGTACGCGGTGGCGGTGGGATCGAAGGCGGCGCAGGCGGAGTCGCTGTGGTCCACGCTGGCGCGGAGCCTGCCGAGCCCGTGGCGCGCCGACGCGCTGGTGCTGTTGGCGTTCTCGGCCTACGCCCGTGGCGACGGCCCGCTGGCGGGCATCTCGCTGGACGCGGCGATCGACTGCGATCCGAGGCACGAGATGGCCCGGATGCTCGACGAGGCGCTGCAGCGGGGGATGCGCCCCGAACAGATCCGCGAACTCGGGCTCAGCGGGTTCCGCGTGGCAGCGCGGATCGGCGTATCGCTGCCGCCGCGTCAGCCCTTCGACCGACGTGCCGGCTAGACCTTCTCCACCTTGACCGCGTGAGCCATGTCGTGGGGGAGTTCGACCTGCTCGTGGCCGGGGATGACGATCATGACGCTGCCGTGCTCGCCGACCTGAACGGTCACACGGGCATTCGGCACCACGCCGGCGTCCTTGAGCCTGCTGATCAGCCCGATGTCACCTTGCACGTGCTCGGTCAGCTGACGGACGCGCACCGCGATCGGGAAGCCCACCGGTAGTTCGGTGAGCCGCACGAGGTTCATGTCCTCGGCGTTGGGGTGCGTGACGCCCAGATCCGACAGGCCGGGGATCGGGTTGCCGAACGGCGACGTCGTGGGATTGTCGAGGACGCGCACCAGCCGGCGCTCGACGTCCTCGCTCATCACGTGTTCCCAGCGACAGGCCTCGGCGTGGACTTCCTCCCAGGGCAGCCCGATCACGTCGACCAGAAGCCGCTCGGCGAGCCGGTGCTTGCGCATCACGGAAACGGCCAGCGCACGGCCCTTCTCGGTCAGTTCGAGGTGACGGTCGCCCGCCACGTGCAGCAGGCCGTCGCGTTCCATGCGGGACACGGTTTGGCTGACGGTCGGGCCGCTCTGCTCGAGGCGTTCGGCGATGCGGGCGCGCAGGGGCACCACGCCCTCTTCTTCGAGGTCGTAGATGGTCCGCAGATACATCTCGGTGGTGTCGATGAGATCGTTCATGGTGCCGCCCTCCGTCGCGGCCGAGTCTACCGGTGACGGACGCTGATCTGGGGTCCATCGCGCTCGCGTCACATTGTGATGCCCGCCGCGGGGTCGCGGCGGGCATCAACGGTGGTGTGGTTTGGCGCCTCTCGGCGCTGGTGTCAGCTGGCGTACGAGCGGAGTCGCTCGGCGCGATCGCCGTGGCGCAGCTTCGCCATGACCTCGCGCTCGATCTGACGGACCCGCTCGCGGGACAGCCCGAACAGCTTGCCGATCTGGTCCAGCGTGCGGGGCTGTCCGTCGTCGAGCCCGAAGCGCAACCGGATCACCTGCTGCTCGCGCTCGTCGAGAGTGGCCAGCACGTGGCGGATGTCGGTGTGCAGCAGCTCGGAGATCACGGCGTTCTCGGCCGACAT
>JAQSXQ010000522.1 GCA_029256565.1 Mycobacterium sp. | reverse complement strand
ATCCTGCCCAAGCCGCTGCAGGTGTTCGAGCGGGTCATCGCAATCGTCGTGTCGGGGGAGGCGTTCACCAACTTCGCCTCCAGCATCGGCAAGATCGCGGCAGGCTTCGCCCTGGCGATGATCGGTGGCCTGATCATCGGATTCGCCATGGGCCGCTCACGATTCGCGTCCAGCTACTTCTCGCTGCCGCTGTTCGTCCTCGGGAACATGCCCGGCCTGACCTACGCGGTGTTCGGACTGCTCATCTTCGGCGTCGGGGCAGGCGGACCGATCGTCGTCTCGGCGCTGGTGGCGCTGCCCTTCATCGCGATGAACGTCGCCGAGGGGGTGCGCTCGGTGGACGGCAACCTGCTCGCCATGTGCCGTGCCTTCGAACGCAACCGGCGCGACGTACTGCGGCACCTGTACCTGCCCGCCCTGGTGACGTTCGTCTTCGCCGGCGTGCGCTACGGCTTCGCCATGGCCTGGAAGGTCGAGGCACTCACCGAGGTGTTCGGCGCCAGCGACGGCGTCGGATTCATGATCCGAAAGGCCTACCAGGAGTTCCAGGTAGGCGACATGTTGGCCTGGACCACGCTCTTCATCGTCGCCATGGTCCTCATCGAACGCGGCCTCGCCTACCTGGAGAACCGCTTCTTCGCATGGCGGAAGGAAATCGCATGACCATCGAGGCACTCTCGTCCCCGGCGCCCGCCTGGCGTCGCCAGCTCCGCGGGCAGTCGACGTCACTGCTCGCCGTCGGCGCGGCCCTGCTCACCATCCTCGGCGCGTGGCAGCTCGCCGTCGTGTTCGGCAACCGGATCCCGTCGCCGGCGCAGACCGTCGACAGCCTGATCTCGGAGGCTGCCATCGGCCAGCTCTGGGGCAACCTCGCGATCAGCATGAACCGCTTCGCCCTCGGCCTGGCGCTCGCGCTGGTGGTCGGCGCCGCGGTCGGTGTCTGGATGGGCCTGTCGAAGTGGGCCGACCTCGCCCTCTCCGACGTCAACGCCGCCGCCCTCGCCATCCCCGCGGTGATCTGGGCGCTGCTGACCACCATGTGGTTCGGGTTCGGCTGGCTCACCCCGGTCGTGACGGTGTTCCTCTCCGGACTGCCGTTCGTGGTGGTCAACATCGCCAAGGCCACCCGGGCGGTACCCGCGGACCTGGTGCTGATGGCCCGGGCATTCGGCGTACCGCGACGAAACGTGCTGCGGCACATCGTCGCTCCCGCCGTCGCCGGCTCGACCGTCGCCGCCGTGCGGTTCGCGATCATGAGTGCCTGGAACGGTCTGCTGCTCGCCGAGTGGTTCGGCTCCACCTCCGGTGTCGGGTGGCGGTCGCGGTACTGGTACGACGCCAACCAGCTCGACGGCTTCTTCGCCTGGGTGCTGGTGTTCATCATCGTGCTCGTCGTCGCGGATCTGCTGGTCCTCGGCCCCATCGAACGCCGCGCCACCCGCTGGCGCACCGCCTGACCGCCCACACACCTCCCATCCGAAAGCGAGACATCATGGCATCCATTGAAATCCGCGACCTGGTCAAGGACTTCCACGACCGCAGCGGCAACCGCACCCGCGTCATCGACGGCATCGACCTCACCATCTCCGGCGAGACCTTCGTGTCGGTCGTCGGACCGTCGGGCAGCGGCAAGACCACGCTGCTCAACATCGTCTCCGGCATCGAGACGCACAGCGGTGGCACTGTCGACCTCGTCGGCAGCGACGGAGGCGACGCCCGCGTCGGCTACGTATTCCAGGACCCGCGGCTGCTGCCGTGGCGGACCGTGATGGCCAACCTCGGGTTCGTCCAGCACGAACGCCCGGGCTGGGAGGAGCGCGCGCGGCACTACCTCGACCTGGTGGGGCTGAGCCACTGCGCGGACCGCTTCCCGGCCCAACTGTCCGGTGGTCAGCAGCAGCGCATCGGCATCGCCCGCGCCTTCGCCGTCGAGCCCGACATCCTGCTCATGGACGAACCGTTCAGCCACCTCGACGCCATGACGTCACGCACGCTGCGGGAGCACCTCGAGCGCATCTGGCTGGAGTCACGTCGCACCGTGATGTTCGTGACCCACGACGTCACCGAGGCCGTGCAGCTGTCCGACCGCATCGTCGTGCTGGCTCCCGGCGGAACGGTGCACGAGATCATCGACGTCGACCTGCCCCGTCCCAGAAGGGCTTCCGACCCGGCCGTGGCCGTCCTGCAGGCCGAGATCCTGGCACGGTTCGAGGCGCTCGAGGCGGCCGCGGCATGACCTCCACCATCCGGTCGGGCCCCATCGACGTCCACGCCCACTGGCTCCCCGAGGACCTGTTCGAGCTGCCACCGGGTTCCCCGGTGCCCCCGCTCAACGGACGCGACGGCCAGCTCCACCTCGGCGATCTGCCGCTGTCGATCGAGACCGCGGCGATGAGTGACCCCGCCCGCGTGCTGGCCGACACCGACGCCGCCGGGCTCGGGGCGCGCGTGATCTCGGCACCCCCGTTCGCCTTCCCTGTCGCCGACGCCCCCGGCGTCGACGACTACGTGGGTGCGTTCAACGACGAACTGGCCAAGGTGTGCCGCGACAGTGGCGGCAGACTGCTCGGGCTGGGGCTGGTCTCGCTGCACGATCCCGATGCGGCCCGCAAGCAGATCGAGGCCATGGCCTCGACGGGCGTGGTGCGCGGCATCGCGGTTCCGCCACTGCTGGGGCACACCTCGTTCGACGTGGCGCCGATGCGCGACGTGTTGGCGATCGCGGCGGAGAACGACGCGGCGGTGCTGGTGCACCCCATGCAGCTGCCGCGGCCGGAGTGGTCGTCGTACTACCTGACCAACCTGATCGGCAATCCCGTCGAAACGGCAACCGCCGCGGCATCGCTGGTGCTGGGTGGCGTGCTCGAGGAACTGCCCTCGCTACGCATCTGCATGCTGCACGGCGGGGGTTGCGCTCCCGCGCTGGTGGGTCGGTGGCAGCACGGCTGGTCGCAGCGCGCCGACGTGCGCAGCGCCCAGACCCGTTCGCCGCGGGAGGGTTTCGCCGGCCTGTGGTTCGACACCCTCACCCACGACGGCCCGGCGCTCGACCTGCTGCGCGCGCACGCCGATCCCGGACGCCTGATGTGCGGCAGCGACTATCC
>JAQSXQ010000521.1 GCA_029256565.1 Mycobacterium sp. | reverse complement strand
GACGCCGTGGTGTGCCGCAGGCGTGGGCACGACTTTCAGGCCCCAGCTCGTCGCACACCTCGCGATACTTCCCGAGCGGCGAAGACCGCTTCGTCTCGGGGGGCTCGACTCCAGATGTCGCGACCGGTGACCGCCGTCGCCGACGATTTCGCAGTCGGTACTCGACATCGAGAAGTGACGCGCCCGTCGCCACGCCGGATCCTCACGCGCCTATGGCAGCTCGATCAGGCAGTGAGAGTCGAGCGGCGCTTGCGTGACGCTTACCGTTGGCCCGAGACGGTCCAGTTACGAATAACTCGGATAGGGCTGTTGGCGCAGTACGTTCGCGAGGTGCACGGCGTTGCGCGCCGCCGTTGCAGTGGTACTCGCCACCGCCTCCGGTGTCTCCTCGAGATCGGTGAAGTCGCGGCCGCCCATCGCTTCGTCATTCCAGTACGTGCAGCCTTGGGCTGCGAGGGTGAAGCCGATGTCGTTGAGTGCTTGAAACAGGTCAGCCACGATCTTGTGGGCACCGTCCTCATTGCCCACCACGGCAGCCAACGCGACCTTCCCGACCTGACGTGGACGGTCCAACTCGTCGGTCTCTGATAATTCGGCGTCGAGGCGCTCCAGAACCCGTTGAGCCACGCTCGACATGTGTCCCACCCACGTCGGTGTCGACACCAGCACGATGTCGGCCGCCAGGATCTTCTCCAGAATGGTCGGCCACTCGTCCCCCGCACCCATGTCCGCATCCACCCCGGGCAGTATCGAGTAGTCGACGCAGCGCACCGCCTCACACTGCACGCCAGCCTCCTTCAGGTGGTCGAACACCTGATCGGCGATGAGTGCGCTACTGGACGGGGCCGGACTGGGCTTGAGGCTGCAGATCAACCCGATAGCTCGCAGAGGCCGGTTCACATCAGTGGTCATACCGGCCAGTTACCCTGCGCCTGCCCGCCGAATCGCTCGGATCGAAATTCGATCGCATTGGCGACTCACCTCCTGGTCTCTGACGTCATGGCGAGGTTCGCCGCGATCGCTGCCCGCAGAGTGGGCTCTGATCTCGACACTTCCAGGCAGCGCTGACTTCCAGACTCGTCGCCGACGGCACTAGCGGACGAACCTCGCGAGGGCGGCGGCAACCTCGGAGGGCTTGTCCTCCTGCACGTAATGGCCTGCGCCGTCGATGGCGGTTTCGGTGACGTTGCGGGCGACGCGTCGTAGCGCGTCGGCGCTCAGGGCGACTCCGCCGGGCCCCGACAGTGCCATCGTCGGCATGTCGAGCAGACCCCCGGCGCCTCGTCGGTTGTTGGTGGCGTCGTCGTAGATTGCCCGGTATTGGCCCAGTGCGGCGGTGAGTCGGCCGGGTCGGGCATAGGACCGGGCATAGACGTGCGGCCGGCGATCAGCATCTCGGGCACCTCGGGCTGCTGAAAGAACGCCAGATGCGCCAAACCCCTGCCGGGCGTGCGGAAGTCCAGCAGTTCCTCGAGCCCGAACCCGGGGATCGCGGCGCCCGACAGAATCAGGTGGGTCACCTGGTCACGGTATTGGCGGGCATACGAGTAGGCGACCCATCCCCCGGTGTCGTGCCCCACCACCGCGACCCGGGCTACGCCTTCGGCTTCCACGACGTCGTGCAGGGCTTGGGCCATGCTGTCTGCGTCGTAGCGCGGGGCCAGTGATGAGCACCCGACACCGAGGAGGTCGGGCACGATCACCCGGTGAGTCTTGGCGAGCGCGGCCATGACGCCGCGCCAGGTGTACGACGTTTCGGGGAAGCCGTGCAGCAACACCACCGCGGGACCGGCGCCGCCGACGGCGGCGTGCATGGTGCCCCCGCCGACGGCGACGTCCTTCGCTGCGAATCCCGCAGGCAGGGTTCCGCATTCGCCGTCTGAGGTGTCGTCGCGCTGCGGTGCACATCCCGCGAATACGGCGATGACGAGCAGCAGTGCGGTCAGTCGTTCAACCCGTGGTCGACGCATCCTCGGCCCTCGGTGACACGGCCGTGCTTCGCGTGGCGCCACGGCGACGTTCGAGCATCGTCCGCACCCCGTAGGCGAGTGCAGCGGCCACGTAGAAGGCTGCGGTGAGCCAAAGCCATCGAGCGAGGAACGGCTCTTGGGTCTGACCGGTCGCCGCCTGGTAGGCCGGGCCGCCCTGCTCGATGATGCCGGGCAGGAAGATCAGGAACGTGAGCGCGGCGGCCATCGAGGGCAACCGCACGTAGTTGATCAGTGGAACCCTAGACGGCGATCGTGAGTGGTTGTCGCGGTGCAGGATTCGATCGGCCAGAGCGTAGACGGGGAATGCGATCAGGTCGTGGGCGACGATCGCCACCACGAACCACACGGCGATCGACTGCCACCAGGAACGTGGGTTCCACAGCGCCGCGGGGGTCATCGTGGCGACGACGGCGACGACGACCACCAGACCCGCCGACACGAGCAGTAGGTGAGCGGGGTGCGATCCGTAGAACCGCGAGAAGCGGGAACCGGGCGACGTCACGTGGTCGCCTCGAAGTCGATGCTGGCGACCCACTTGGTGTTGTGCACGCCCGGCAACGCGGGAACGATCACGCGGGCGGGAAAACCGTGATCCAGCGACAGGTCGGCGCCGTTGACCTTGAGCGCCAGCAGCGAGTCCGGATCACCGACCTGGTTGCCCTGCAACGTGGCTCGGCTGAACGCCCCGCGGCGCTCCAGGGATGCCACTCGAGCCAGCCGGGGTGCCGGCACCCCGGCCATCGCGGCGAGGTCACCCAACCTGACCCCGGTCCAGGTCTCGGTGGTCGACCAGCCCTCCACGCACGCGATCGGCAACCGCGCGGTGTGCTGAGGCATCGCGGCGAGCGCGGCCCGGTCCAGTACGACCGGCACGGGACCACCGCGCAGGGTCACCCGCCAATCGCGGCCGGTGGCGGCCGGGTCGATGCCGGCGGCGACCGCGGTCCGGTTGATCTGGAAGTCGTTCGGACCGTCCCCGGGGTCGCGGCCGCGGGGTAGCAGCAGGGCGAGGTGGCGTGTGACGCCGCCGAGAGTCTGACCGGCGGTGAGCACGGCGACGAGGAGGGCACCGCCACCGACCACCGCCAGCGCCCCCCGCCGGCTGACGGTCGCCGGATCGGGATCGGTCGCGACCAACCCGTCGATGTCGGTGGGTTCGACGTCGGTGTCGTTGGTGTTGGTGCGCAACACGTTACGCAGCGACATGGTCTTGAGGGCGGCGGCCATGCGGGGGATCTTGAGGCTGATGTGAACGACGAACCCGACGATGAAGACCCACGCCCCCCAGTAGTGGGCGGTGTAGAAGCTGAATCCGAACACGTAGTCGTATTGGATGTTGAGCACGCCGGTGACGATCTCGAACAAGATGCCGCCGACGAGCATGAGCAGCGAGATGCGTTCGAGGACTTGCGCGATCGACCGTGCCGGCGGCCACGTGAACAACCGCGGTATCACCGACCACAGTTTGGCCAGGACCACGGGAATGAGGATCAGACCGAGACCGACGTGCAACCCTTGGGTCAGCCGGTAGAGCCACGACGGACTGGTCGGCCAGTCGAACGTGGGTAGCTTGAACCACCCGACGTCGGCGGGGAAGGCTTGCCCGAACTGCGGGCCGTACGCGATGTAGGACAGCAGGCCGGTCAGGATGACGATGGGTAGCGTGACGAGCAGGACGAGACCGAGCACCGAGGTCAGCCACGGACCCCGCAAGGGGCTGCGCCACCTCAGGCGCGCGACTCCTGGTGGTGGATGGGCTTCGAGCCAGCGCCACAACGGTGCCGGGAAGCCGTAGTCATCATCCCGCGGATCTTCGGTGCCCGGCGTGCGGGGACGCGCGTCGGTCGACGGTCCGTCGCCATCGTGGTCCGTCACGACATGCTCCTCCGTTGGATGGCCCCGCACGACCACACTAGATGCGTGCCATGGTCGCCAGTGCCCGGTCGCCGAGCACCTGCATCTCCTTGAGCCGCATCCCCGCGGACTCGGCCAAGTCCTCGGGTCACACGAACCCGATTCTAGATTCGGGTGGACTCAGTAACGCGGGCTAGCCACTACTGATCGACCCCGGCATACATGGCCCCCGGCGGCTGGGCCAGCAGCGCTTTCACTGCCCTGGTCTCGACGTCGGCCAGTACTTCATCCAACCCGGACTCCAGGCCGTCGAGTGCCTGGCGGATGACGTCGGCGGGGTCGTTCTTGGGCATGTCGACGCCGTCCAGCATGTCGGTGTCGGTGGCTGACAGGTGTAGTCCGAGAACCTGGGTGCCTTGGGCCGCCAACTCGAGTCGAGTGCTGTTGGTCAGCTGCCACTCGGCGGCCTTGGCCGCCGCGTAAGCACCGTTGCCGGGGAACACTTGGAAGGATCCGATCGACAGGACGTTGAGGATGGCGCCACCGCCATTGCGCGCCAGGATCGGCGCGAAGGCGCGCGTCATCGACAAGGTGCCCCAGAAATGCGTCGCGAGTTCGAGGCGGATGGCATCGAGATCCCCC
>JAQSXQ010000520.1 GCA_029256565.1 Mycobacterium sp. | reverse complement strand
CGCGTGGCACTCGGCGACGACTACGTGGTGCCCGAAGACCGGCTCACTCGTGTGCTCAGCGGACTCTCGCCCAAAACCGTGAAGTATTTCGGGACTGACCTCGACGGCGCTCGGTTGCGCGCCGACGACCGAGACTGGACCTACGGTGCCGGCGCCGAGGTTCACGGAGCGGCGCAGGACTTGTTGCTGGTGTTGTGTGGCCGGATGTTGCCACCAGGCCATCTGCTCGGGGATGCGAGTTCTCGCTTCACCGCGCCCCTCCCGACCCGCTGAGGTCAGCGCTTCAGCGACCAGGGAGCGGCCGCTCGGGAATCTGCGGCCGCGCCAACGGCTGCCGCACCCGACGCTTTGCGCCCGCGTAGACGTGAGCAGTCTCCTCGGCGACCTGATGCCAGTCGAAGTCCGACGTCAGGCGTGCCCGGGCGGCCACTGCCCGTTCCTGCGCCCCGGCGGGATCGTCGAGAACCTCGCGGACCGCCGAGGTGAGCCCGGCGATGTCACCCGGTTGGAACGACATCCCGGTCACCCCGTCGACGACGGCTTCGCCCAGTCCGCCTGCGGTGGACGTGATCAGCGGCGTGCCGGCTGCCGCCGCTTCGAGGGCGATGATCCCGAACGGCTCGTAGCGCGACGGCAGGACGATGGCGTCCGCTCCGTGCAGCCAGCTGAGCAGTTCCGTGTGATCGAGGTTGCCGAGAAAGTCCACTGCCCGCGCGACGCGATGTGTGCGCGCCTGTTGGTAGAGCCAGGTGAACTGGGTGCCTTCGCCCGCGATCGCGAGGGTCGTGCCGGGGTGGCTACGACGGATTCGGGGGAGTGCCGCGATAGCGTCCTGCACACCCTTCTCGTATTCCAGGCGGCCGACGAAGAGGAGTTTCGGCGGCCCTGACCGCGGTCCACGTTCGCGAAAGCTCCACGTGGTCACGTCGATTCCGTTGCGGATGACAGTGATCGGCGGCAGCGTCGGACCGTAGAGTTCGGTCACTTCTTCCTGCATGGACGCCGAACAGGTTATGAGAGAGTCGGATTCGTTTGCCAGCCACCACTCGACCGAGTGGACCTGGCGGTTGATGCGTCCGGAGATCCAACCGCTGTGGCGACCCGCCTCGGTGGCGTGAAGCGTGGAAACCAGTGGGACGTCATAGAATTCAGCCAAGGCGATCGCCGGATGTGCGACCAGCCAGTCGTGTGCGTGCACGACGTCCGGTTGCCAGCCCTCGCCCACTCCTGGCTTGTGCAGCGCCATCCCGGCACGGACCATCGCGTGACCCATCGCGAGGGTCCACGCGAGCATGTCCTCGCCGAAGACGAAGTGTGCCGGGTCCTCGGCCACCGCGACGACCAGTACGCCTTCGGAGATGTGCGTGACCGTCGGGTGCGTCGACGCATCGGTGCCGGAGGGGCGGCGCGAGAGAACCACGACTTCGTGGCCTGCAGCCGCAAGCTCGGTGGCGAGATGATGGACGTGTCGGCCGAGGCCGCCGACAACGACCGGTGGGTACTCCCACGAAACGATGAGAATCTTCACGACGCGCTCCCGTTCACCAGTTCTGTGTCAGGCAGACGGCGAGCATCCAGCCCCGGGAACAATCCGTCGGCGTGATTCCAGCCTTCGGCCAGCCGCTCGGCCACGGCATCGCGGCCGGATACCAGCGCTTCGGAGATTTCCCTGGTCGCGTGGGCGTGCTTGTGTGCGCGTTCGCGGGCGTACCCCGCGGCCGAATCCTTGCTCACCATGAATGCCCAATCGCTCGAAACTGTCATCAGTGTCTCGCGAAGGACCTGATCGTTGACCCGGTTTCGCAGTTCCGGTCGGCCGGGTGCGTTGTCGCGGCCGCGAGACTTGTCCACGGTGGTGAGGGCGGTATCGACCACCTCGGAGTTCAGTTGCACGAGGTCGGACACCTGATCGCCGGCCCATACGCGCCAGTCCTTGCCCGATCCCCAGGACGAATCCTCGAGCTGAACGGGTTCGCCCACGTATCCCGATGCCTTGGCGTCGGCGAGGGTGCCGACGCGAATTCCGGCTTCCGGAAGCGCGCGCAGGAGCTTCTCGAGCCACTGCGGGCCTTCGTGCCACCAGTGCCCGAACAGTTCGGTGTCGAATGCTGCGACCACGAGGGCGTCGCGGCCGATGCGGGTGGATTCACTGCGCAGACGCGCCCGAACGGTTTCGACGAAGTCGGCGACATGCTTGTCGACGGCGGCGGCGGCGAGTTCGGGGTCGTACGGCAACTTGTCGGCGGAGTCGACGGTCCGTCCGGTGACCCGCGACGGCTTGAGGCCCGTCTCGTGGTCGTAGGTGTGGAAATCGCGGTAAGCAGCGTGACCCGGATATCCGGATTTCGGGGACCAGACGCGGTAGCTGACCTGCAGGTCGCGGCCGAAGGCAACCACGTCGGATTCTCGAACCGGGCGACCGAGGGACGTGTCGCCGCGCAAGGCGGGGCCGTCGACCATGAAGTGGGTGACGCCCGCTTCGGCGTACCCGCGCTCCATGCCCGGGGTGTACCCGCACTCAGGTCCCCAGATCCCGGTCGGAGTGTGGTTCCACCGGGCATGCGCGTCGGCGAGACCTTCGCGGAGGGAGAACGCACGCAAGCGAGGGTCGAGCAGCGGTTGGAACGGGTGGGCCAGCGGCCCGCCGAGAAGCTCGAAGGCCTCGCGGTCGATGAGGTCGCGGAACACGGGGGAGGCGCCGTGCTGCCAATGAGTCTCGAAATCTTCGAGAGCCGCTGCGGACGCTCGGTGTTCGCGCGCTCCGAGTTCGCGGTGCGCTGCGTCCGGCATGCCGGCGGCCTCATGTGCACGGATCTGCCAGTTGCCGAGCCAGTGATGCATGCCGGCGAGGCAGTGGGGATCGTCCAGCTGGGCCGCGAGCACCGGCGTGATTCCCAGCGTCAGCAGGTGCGATCGGCCCTCGTCGGCCAGGCGTCGTAGCGCGGCGGCAAGTGGAATGTACGACGCAGCCCAGGACTGGTAGATCCATTCCTCGCCGACGGGCCATCTGCCGTGGTTGGCGAGCCACGGCAGATGGGAGTGCAGAACCAGGGCGAACATCCCCGGTTCGGTGACGGGTGTTGCGTTACTCACTCGCCGGATTCCTTCACGGCAGT
>JAQSXQ010000519.1 GCA_029256565.1 Mycobacterium sp. | reverse complement strand
GCGAGACGATCCGGTTCGTCTTGACGCGAGACGGACCGGTCCGTAGTGTCAGCCCGGTGACTCACGCTTCGTCGTGCAGGTACCTCTCCCGCGAGTCGCTCACCCCCTCATCGATTGGCGTTCCAGCCGAAGGAGATTCCTCGTGCCCAAACCCGGTTCCGACGCGTCGTTGCGCGCCCAAGACAGCGCGGTCGTGCTCAACGTCCGCGCCGGTGTAGGGGTCTGACGTCATGCCAGCCATCACTGCAGACACACTCACTCTGCCTCGGATTCCCGTCCCCGATCGCGCCACCGGCACGCAACGGCCCGTGCGATCGGTCACCACCGCACCGGTCGGCTTCGAGGGCGACGGCTTCCCCGTCCGACGCGGTTTCGCCGGGGTGTCGCACACCGACCTCGATCCATTCATCCACATGGATCAGATGGGCGAGGTCGACTGGGCGCCAGGCGAACCCATGGGCACACCGTGGCATCCCCATCGGGGGTTCGAGACCGTCACCTACATCATCGACGGCACGTTCGAGCACACTGATTCTCACGGCGGCGGCGGCACGATCACCAACGGCGATACCCAATGGATGACGGCAGGCAGCGGAATCCTGCACATCGAGAAGCCACCGGAGCACCTGGTGGTCTCCGGCGGGATGTTCCACGGCGTGCAGCTATGGGTGAACCTGCCGCGCGAGAGCAAGTTCGTCACACCGCGTTACCAGGACATCCGTGCCACGAAGGCCCGACTGCTGTCCTCGGCCGACGGTGGTGCGCTCTTGCGCGTCATCGCCGGAGACGTCGCCGGGCACTCCGGGCCGGGGACGACCTACACACCGATCACCGTCGTGCACGCGACCATCAGCCCCGGCGCGCGCCTCGAACTCCCGTGGCAGGCCGACTTCAACTCGCTGGCCTACGTGCTCGCAGGCAACGGCACCGTTGGTACCGCGGCGCAACCCATTCACAAGGGCCAACTCGCAGTGTTCGGTGCCGGAGACGCACTCACCATGGCTGCCCGGCAGAGCCAACCCGCCGCGGAGCCGAACCTGGAGATCCTGCTGCTCGGTGGCCGACCGATCCGAGAACCAGTGGTTCAGTCCGGACCCTTCGTGATGAACACCCGCGAGGAGATCGTCCAAGCCTTCGAGGACTACCAGGCGGGCCGTTTCGGCGTCATCCCCACTGAACGCGTACCCCACCCGGAATAGTCGCCACGGCGGTTCGCTCGGTCGAGGGCACACTGAGCACCGATGCGGTGTCACGACGACGAGGAGATTCGAATGACCGATGTCCGAGCGGGTCAGGTCTGGCCGGCGCTACGGGTCGATGACTGGGAGCCGACGCGACGGTCCCTGCACATGTGGACTCAGATCGTGGGCAAGGTCCGACTTGCCCACGCGCCGTTGCTCAACCACTGGTGGCAGGTGCCGCTCTACGTGTCACCTCGAGGCTTGACGACGTCGGCGATCCCCGTTGGCACCGAATCGTTCGACATGGAGTTCGACTTCGTCGACCACGTACTCAGCGTGCGGGTGAGTGACGGCGGCGCCGCCACCATCGATCTGCGGGACACCTCCGTGGCGGGCTTCCATCGAGCAGTGCTCGACACGCTCGGCAGTCTGGGCGTCGACACGCGTATCTCGAACGGGCCCAACGAAGTAGACCCCGCGATCCCGTTCGCCGAGGACACGCACGTCGGCTATGACCCCGCTGCGGCCAACGCGTTCTGGCGTCAGCTGGTGCAGGCCGACCGGGTCATCAACCGCTTCCGTTCGCACTTCGTCGGCAAGGTCAGCCCGGTGCACTTCTTCTGGGGTTCCTTCGACCTGGCATGCACCCGGTTCTCGGGTGGCCTCGCGCCCCGGCATCCCGGAGGCGCGCCGAACTGCGGCGACTGGGTGATGGAGGAGGGATATTCCCACGAGCTGAGTAGTTGCGGGTTCTGGCCGGGCGGCGGGGACGAAGGCGCGTTCTACTCGTACGCCTATCCGGAGCCATCCGGGTTCGCCGACGCCGCAGGCCTTCCCGACGGTGCCTTCTACGACGAAACGCTGCGGCAGTACCTGTTCCCCTACGAGGCGGCCCGCCAGGCGAACGACCCCGACCGGGCGGTGCTCGACTTCCTGGAGGTCACCTACGGCGCGGCTGCTGACCTGATGGACTGGGACCGCGACGCACTCGAAGACGATCCGCACCGCTGGACGCACAAGGCTCGGCCTTCGTAACCCGTTCGTCTACAACAGCCACTGAGCCAGTGGGTGCACGAAGTATCTCAGTGAGAACGCCTCGTACACCGCGCCGACGACGAGCAGGACGAAGGCAGCCAGGGACAGCCAACCAAGCTGTCGTAGACCGCTGACGTATGCCTCGCGCCGGTTGTCGGCCCCAACGGACCGGGGCCACACCCAGTGCCGGCCGAGGACGTACGCACCCAGCATGAACAGAACGTAGGCCTGCATCTCGATGACCAGCGTGAGGGAATGCGGGATGAGGGCCACCCACCCGATGTCACTCGCTGGAACGAGGGTGATGCCCGTCGTGAAGGCCCAGTAGGCCAGCAACGGGATGCCCAGGAAGGGCACGATCATCGACGGCACCACGATGGTCGCCGCGCCCATCTTCAACGTGTTCACCCCGAGGATCACCAGGGCGAAGAGCCAGGGTTCGTTGATCAGCGACCGCACGAGATCCGTTGTGCCATCGTCGTTCAACCGGTCGACCTGCTCCTGGTTGAGGTGGGGAAGGAAGAGCCCGACGACGAAGCCGACGAGGAACAGGCCGTACGCGATCGCGTTCAACGCGAGATATGCGCGGCCGTTCGCGCGGATGACGAGCAAGGGTCGCCGCGATGGCTTCAACGCCTGGAGGTGTCCGTGCAATGCCATGCCGTCAAGGAGACACTCGGACGTTGCGGCACAGTCAAGTCGAAGCAGGATGAGGATGGCCGGCTTCCATGGTGTCGAGGATGCTGGCGAGTTTCTCCCGGGCCGCGGTGAGTTCTTCGATGCGCAGGTCTATCCGAGCCATCTGGCCACGTACCACCGCGAGCATGTCGTCGGTGACGTCCTTGGTGTGCTCGCACGGCAGCAGGGCCGCGATGGCCTGGCTCGACAATCCCGCGGCGTA
>JAQSXQ010000518.1 GCA_029256565.1 Mycobacterium sp. | reverse complement strand
CACCACGGGCACGTGATCGTCACCGACGTCGAACCCGCACGGCAGGGCAGCGACCCACGCGAGGTCTGCATCGGACTGTCGCCGGCGTGGGGCCGCAGCGTCTGGCTCACGCTGTGCGGACTGACCGTCGGCGAGGTGCTCCGACAGATCTCGGCCGGTCTGGAGGAGGAGGGGTGCGTGCCCCGACTGGTGCGGGTGCGCTCGACCATCGACGTCGGACTGATCGGGCTGACCGCCGCGCGACTGTCCGGGTCGGGCATCGGGATCGGCCTGCAGGGCAAGGGCACGTCGCTGATCCACCGGCGTGACCTGGCGCCGCTGGCCAACCTCGAATTGTTCAGCGTGGCACCGCTGTTGACGGCGGGTATGTACCGCGACCTGGGCAAGAACGCCGCCCGGCACGCCAAGGGGATGGCGCCCGTGCCGATCTTCACCGGCGGCACCGACGAGTCGATCTCGGCGCGCTATCACGCCCGCGCCGTCGCACTGGTGTCCCTCGAACGCCAGGCGTGCGAGCCCGGCGAACCGCCCGTCACGATCGAGGTGCGTCGGCCATGACGGGCGAACGCGTCGACATCACCGTCGAGAACGCCGTCGACGGCAAGCTCGGCCTGTCGGATCTGCGGATGGACCCGGCGGTCCTGGCGCACCAGGCCGTGGTCGCCGAGGAGGGTGGCAATCCGCAGCTCGCCGAGAACTTCCTGCGCGCAGCCGAACTCGCCACCATCGACGACGAGGACGTCATGGCGCTCTACGAGGCGCTGCGCCCGTACCGCTCGACGGCAAGCCAGCTCGACGAGCTTCGAGCGTCGCTGGAGGCGCGCGGCGCGGCCCGCTGCGCGGCGCTGGTCGAACAGGCCGCGACGGTATACGCCCGGCGGGGCCTGTTGCGTTGACCGTGCTGGCCGGCATCGACGTCGGCAACCACACCACCGAGATCGTCCTCGCCCGCGTCACCGACGGGTCGGTGACACCGCTCGCGCACGGCCAGGCGCCGACGCGCGGCCGCAAGGGATCGCGGGACTCGCTGCACGGTGCGGCGGCGCTGCTGCACAGGATCGAAGTGGATGCGGGCATCGACGCCGACGAGCTGGTGCTCTCGGCGTTGCGCCCCGTCGACACCTCGACGGCACCGCTGCCACCGGCCACCTCGCCACGTGCGCCGGTGCGGAGCCTGCGCCGACCGGACGCCAGCACCCCGGCCGGCGCGGGATACGGGGTGGGCAGGCACGTGCCGCTGGCCGAGCTAGCCGACGACCTGACCGTCGGCCCGATCGTTGTATCCGTCGACGCTGCAACGGACTTCGAGGACGCGGCCCGGGCGATCACCGAGGCGGTGGGACGTGGCAGGCGCGTGGTCGGGGTCGTCGTCGCCCAGGACGACGCCGTGCTGATCCGCAACCGCATCCCGGTCGACGTCCCCGTGGTCGACGAAGCGGACGTGGACGTGCCTGCCGGTGCGTTGATCGCCGTCGAGGTGGTCGAGGAGGGCCGCTCCTACCGAGCGATGGCCGATCCGATCGCGCTGTCGGCCGCGCTCGGCGTCGAGCATGGCGCGATCCACGACGTCGCGGAGTTCTGCCGGGAACTGGCCGACGCCTCGGCCATCGCCGTCACCCTCCGCACCGAGCCGCCACCGCAGCCCGCCGTCGACGACGACTACGTCGACTGCCTGGTCGACGGAGAGGTGGTGCGCTACACCCCGGCCCAGGCGCACGCGGTCCTGCGCCTGGCGCCGCCGGGCTGCGTCACGCACATCAGGCTGCGCGCCGTACCGACCGCCGAGCACGGCATCGCGGTCTCCGACGCGTTCTTCACCGATCTCGCGACGATCGACGACGGCGCCTGGCTGCGGCGCGGTGTCGCCGACGCGCGCGGCACCGTCGTCGCCATGCTCGCCGCCGACGAGGTGTCCGATGCCGCGGTCACGATCGCCGAGCTGACCGGCAGGCCCGCCCGGACGCTCGCGACCGAGCCGGAAGCCGCGGCATGGGGTGCCCGCACCACGCCGGGCCTGCCGCCGGACTCGGTGGTGTGCGACATCGGCGGCGGCACCATCGATCTCGTCGGCGAGCACGGCACGGTCGTCGCCGCGGGAGCGGGGGAGACCATCACGGTCGCCGTCGCCCGGGTGCTGGGGATACCGCGCGCGCTCGCCGAGCAGGTGAAGCGCACGCCTGCGATCCGGGTGGAGGGCCCGCACGTCGCGCACGAGGAGGATGGCCGCCGCGTCTTCCTCGACTCGCCCGCGGCGTCGGAGGCGATCGGCAGGCTGTGCACCCGCGGCAGCGCGGGCCTGGTGCCGTTCTCCAACCGGCTGGCCGCCGAGGAGTGGCGCAGCCTGCGGTTGGCGATCAAGCGGCAGACGATCGCCGCGAACATCGCCAGGTGCCTGCGGGCGTTCGACACCCCGCCGACGGCACTGGTGCTCGCGGGCGGTGGGGCGATGGACGACGAACTGCTGCGTGCGGTCGCGGAGGCGTTGCGCAGCGTGCCGATCGCGGTGGGCCGCGCCGACGTCGACGGCGTGCACGGTCCCCGCTACGCCGTGGCGAGCGGTTTGGTGCACCTCTACGCGGCGGGCAGCGGCTAGCCTCCCGCCGCCCGTCACGCCGGCTTGTCGCCCGGTTCCCGTCCCAGCAGATCCCGCACCGCACGGCGCGGGCCGTAAGGCTGCAGCATTCGGCTGGCCGGCCGGGTCCGGACGATCTGCGGCCACCAGAACCAGCGGCCCAGCAGCGTCGAGATGGCGGGCGTCATGAACGACCGCACGATCAACGTGTCGAACAGCAGTCCGAGACCGATGGTGGTGCCGATCTGCCCCAGCACCACCAGATTGCTGAAGATGAATGAGGACATGGTCGCGGCGAACACCAGGCCGGCCGCCGTCACCACCCCGCCCGTTCCTGCCATGGCGCGAATGGTGCCGGTCTTGAGTCCGGCGCCCACCTCCTCCTGGAACCGCGAGATCAGCAGCAGGTTGTAGTCGGCGCCGACCGCGAGCAGCAGGATGATGCCGAGCGGCACGACGATCCAGTACAGCGGGATGCCGAAGATGTACTGCCACACCAGTACCGACAGCCCGATCGACGCACCGAGCGACAGCGCGACGGTACCC
>JAQSXQ010000517.1 GCA_029256565.1 Mycobacterium sp. | reverse complement strand
CGCCCGTTCCCTGCTCAACCGGCTGCTGACGCCGCGCCGGCTCAAGGAGAACGAAGACTTCATGTGGCGGCTCGCCGACGACTGCCTCGACGACTTCGTGGCCAACGGCAGCTGCGAGTTCCTGAGCGCCTACGCAAAGCCGTTCTCGCTGTTGGTGATCGCCGACATGCTCGGTGTCCCGCAGGAAGACCACGAGGAGTTCCGCGTCGTGTTGGGCGCGCCGCGGCCCGGAGCGCAGGTCGGCTCACTCGACGGCGACCTGGTCGGCCTCAACCCGTTGGCATGGCTCGACGACAAGTTCGTCGGCTACCTCGAGGATCGGCGCGAGTCGCCCCGCGACGACGTGCTCACCGCACTGGCCACGGCCCTCTACCCCGATGGCTCCGTCCCGCCCGTGCTCGAGGTGGCCCGCTCGGCCACGTTCCTCTTCGCCGCCGGACAGGAGACCACCACCAAGCTGTTGTCCGCGGCGATGCGGGTGATCGGCGACCATCCGGAGGTGCAGGACGCACTGCGCGCGGACCGCAGCCGGATCCCGGTGTTCGTCGAGGAGGCGCTGCGGATGGACGCCCCCGTCAAGAGCCAGTTCCGACTTGCGAAGAAGAACACCAAGATCGGCGACATCGACGTGCCGGCGGGCACCACGGTGATGGTGTGTCCCGGCGCGGTGAACCGCGACCCGGCCCGCTTCGAGAACCCGCACGAGTTCGACCTCGACCGCAAGAACGTCCGCGAGCACATCGCGTTCGGCCGTGGCGTGCACAGCTGCCCCGGCGGCCCGTTGGCCCGCGTCGAGGGCCGCGTGTCGATGGAGCGCATCCTGGACCGCATGGGCGACATCAGGATCGACGACGAGAAGCACGGGCCCGAGGGCAGCCGGAGCTACGACTACGAGCCGACGTTCATCCTCCGCGGACTGACGCAGATCAACATTCAGTTCACCCCGCTGGACTGAATCCGCTTGACCCAGTTGGGGGAAACTCCGTGACGGGAGCGCGGGGCCGATAAGCTTGGCACGTCCGAGCACGCACGAGAACGGGAGACGGCCGTGTCCTCACATTCGAAGGTGGCGGTGTCGGCGATCGGCGCTGCGCTGGTGACGGCGGCGACGGTTCTCGCCCCGAGTTCCCAAGCGGCCGTGGAGATGCGAATCGGCAATTACGAAGTGGCGAACAACCGTTGGAACGACCACTCGTTCGTCTGGTCGGTCGCGCACTCGTGCGGAGCCCCCGACTGCGCCACGTACTTCGAGGATCCGGTGATCGCACCGGAGACCACGAACCTCAACGTGATTGCCATCCCGCGGCCGTTGAAGAGCCAGCGCTACCAGAACACCGCGTTCTACGACAATGGCCGGTACACGATGACCGTGGACGTCATCGACGGGGTGCGCTGCATCGGCTACAACCTGCCGTCGCACGACGTGTATTCATGGGACGCAGTGACACTCGCCGGGACCATCGTGTCCACGTACGACGCGGGCTGCTACGGCGCGCCGGGCGGCACGAGCACGTACACCTTCTCACTCGTCAAGATGTAGCGATCGCCGCCATCGGGCGGCGGTCCTCAGATGTCGCCGCGCGTCCAGGTACTCGCGCCGGTGCGCGCATCGCAGGACAGGAACAGGCCGTCGGGTGCCTGGGCCATCTCGCCGTCGCGACCGGAACAATTGCTGCCCTCGATCTTCACTCCGCGCAGCTCGGTGGAGCGGAACCAGCGCGGCCCCTTGCGTCGCGGCGAACCGCAGAAGACCACGCGGCCCCACGACGTCACGCCGAAGACGTAGTACGTGGTGTTCGTACACGGCGCACCGAGCACGGCGCCGGGCTGTATGCCGGGCACGCAGGACGGCTCATTGCATTCCGCCATCGGCGCAGGCGGTGCCGGCGGGGGTGGTTCGGCCGGCACCGCAGGCGCGGTGATCAGACCGGCGGCCAGTAAGCCGGTAGCTGCAGCCACGACGAGACGCACGGAATACATTCTCCCACAACGGAGAGCGTTCTTCTCCACTTCGCAGAAGATCCTTCGGCAGCCACGTCGGGGCAACTCGACGGAAGGGTCGTGACCACAGCGGGAAAACGCCACCTCGAGCGCCACGCCGAATGTTAATCTACTTGCGAGAATGCCGTTTCCGCGGCAGCCGGGCCCCGATCGACACCGGGGCATGCACACACCGAGGAGCGAGTCGTGGGCTCAGCGAAGACGATCTCGAGCGCAGCATTGCTCGCCACCGCCATGACCGTCCTCGGCACCGCGCCACACGCCACCGCCGAGTACGAGCAGTACGCCATGAACGGGACGTACTCCGTGGTGTCCAACGGTGAGTGGGCCAGGATGAACGACCGCTACCAGGACGAGCCGTCGGTGCACAGCACCTGGACGGTCAACACCGTATGTGCGAACGCGATCACCTGCTCGGGCAAGGTGACCAGCAGCCTGGGGTGGACGGAGGACATCTACACCAACATCGGCAACCTGTGGTACGTCAAGCACTTCGTTCCCGACTGGATTCCGTGCCCCGACGGCACCCGCGCGCCAGGCCTGCAGGTGTACAAGTTCTACCCCGCGACCGATGAGGGTATGTCGCAACGCATCTCGGATCTGTGGATCGGAGAGGACGAGACCACCGGCATGAGCGGCAACTGCGGCCGCAACCGCTCCCTGGTGCTGAACCTGCCCGTCAAGATCTCCAAGGTCAGCTGACGCGGCGCCAAGCCGCCTTCAACGAAGCCGCCTTCCACGATACGACCCCCCTGCCTTCCGGCAGGGGGGTCGTGTCATGTCGACGCACTTAGTGGAGCAGCAGGTCCTGCCACGTCTTGGCGAGCGGCTCGTCGGCCACCAGGTTCGTCACCTGGTACACCTTGCCGTCCGATCCGACGTACTCGCCCGTTCGCGGGTTGTATTGCGCCACTGCGACACTCGGTCCATCACCGGACTTGGTGCCACCGAAGGCGCTGGGCGTGGCAGGCACCGCACCGCCGTCGGGCACCGGCGCGAGCCCCAGAGGTCCCGGGGCAGGCCCCGGTGCGAGCGGCGCGGGGGCTGGTGCGTCGGGCAGCGCCAACGGCGCACCGGGCACTGCTTCCGGTGCCGGTCCTGGCGGCGGACCCAGCGG
>JAQSXQ010000516.1 GCA_029256565.1 Mycobacterium sp. | reverse complement strand
GCGGGCAGGTCGATGTCGACCACGTCGATGATCGTGCCCGGACGGTAGGACATCACCCACACCTGCTGCGAGAGCAGGATCGCCTCGGAGATGTCGTGGGTGACGAACATGATCGTCTGCTTGGTGCGTGCCCAGATCTGGCGGACCTCGGCGCCGAGGAACAGCCGGGTCTGCTGATCGAGCGCCGCGAACGGTTCGTCCATCAGGACCACCTCGGGTTGCACGGCGAGCGTGCGAGCGAGCGCGACGCGTTGCCGCATGCCACCCGAGAGCATGGAGGGATAGGACTTCTCGAAGCCGCCGAGCCCCACCAGTTCGATGGTGTCCTGGGCGCGTTGCTTGCGCGTCGCCTTCGGGGTCCCGATCATCTCCATCGCGAAGGCGACGTTCTCCTCGACGGTGCGCCACGGCAGCGTCGAGTCCTCCTGGAACACCACGCCGATCTTGGGGTCGGGCCCGGTGACCGGCTTGCCTGCCACGCTGACCGAGCCGGTGGTGGCCTTCTGCAGGCCCGACACGACGGCCAGCAGCGTGGACTTGCCGCAACCGCTCGGTCCGACGATCGACACGAAACTCGAGTGGGGAACGGTCTGGTCGATGCCGGTGACTGCAGTGACCTTGCGCTCGGGCGTGTCGAATACCACTGACACCCCGGCCATCTCGATGCCTTGGGAGTTCACGGGTTCACCTCTCGGGATCGGTCGGTCGTGATCGTTCGGTCAGTGGGGCGGGTGTCGATCAGAACGACGTCTTGGCGTCTTCGGGAAGGTACTGCTGATCCAGGACGGTCGCCCAGTCGACGGGGGCTTCGATCTGGCCCGCGGCGACCATCAGGTCCGACAGGTTCTTCAGCCCGTCGACGTCCACCTTCAGCGAGTAGCCCTTGGCGAGGTCGGGGCTGTTCGCGAACGCCGACTTCATGACCTCGGGTGAGACGCCCACCAGCGGTGCAATCTCGGTGGCCGCCTCGTCGGGGTTCGACACCACCCACTCGTTGAGCCGGTCTGCCACCTTGAAGAACGTCTTGACGTTCTCGGAGTTGGCTTCGGCGTACTCGGTGTTGACGGCCACGAGGTCGGCGGGCAGATCGCCGAGCACCTCGCGGGCGTTGACCAGGATCTGCGCATCGTCGGACGCCTGCTTGTCGGCGATGAACGGCTGCATGGCCCAGCCGGCCGTGATCTGGTTGGCCTTGGCGGCCGTCCAGTTGTCGCCCATCTGACCGACGGCCTGCGCGCGCACGCCCTGGCCGAGCTTGCGCTCGAGACCCTTGACGAGGAGTTCGGTCGACGAGCCTGCCGAACTGAAGCCGAGCGTCGCTCCGGCGATGTTGCGTCCCGGCGGACAGATCCAGGAGAAGTCGTTGACCTGGAACCACGGTGCGATGACCTTGAGGTTCGAATTGGGTTGCTGCGCAGCGAGAAGCACCGAGCTGTTGCCCGCGATGGCCATGTCGGCGTCACCGCTGGTGACCACGCGCAGGGTGTTGCCTCCGCCGCCGCCGGAGAAGAGGTCGACCTTCAATCCCTCTTCCTCGAACCACTTCTTGTTGATGCCGGCCTGCAGGATGGCCATGAACGGCAGGCTGTCGACGCCGGTCGCGGAGATGCTGAGCGTGTCGGTGCCCGAGCCACCGCTCCCCTCGCCCGGGCCGGCACCCTCGTCGGCGCACGCCGTGGTGCCGACGAGCAGGGCGGTCGCGGCGACTACGGCGCCGATCAGCTTGGGGAAACGAGACATCAGAGAGACCTCCGAGGGTCGATGAATATTGGATACACTATACGAAGCACTGTGATGTGCGTCAACATTTAGCGGCGTCGTCGCCGCGTCAGAATCCCTGCGATCTCGAGGCCCGCCGCGATCCCCACCATCGCGGCCGCGGCAGTGAGCGACGAGCTACCGCCGCGACTCGAGTGCTCTGCAAATGATTGCAGTGAAGGGCTTTTCGGGGTCGACCGCAACTCGGGGCGCACCGGATCGGGCACCCCGTCGGCTTCGGTCAACGGCCGCCGCAGCGGCGGCGGCGCCCCGGGCACGGCGCTGCCGGGCGCGGGATGCGCTCCCGGATCGGCCGCCCCGGCACGGGTCACGAGCCGTGTCCGTCTCGAACGGTCAGATCGCCGATGATCTCGGAGAAGGCGCGGATCGTGCCCTCGCGACTCTGCCCGGGCCGGACGAACGGGACGATCGACACCTGGTCGACGCCGAGCGACTCGATCTCCTTCAGCCGCTGGGAGCACTCGTCGCGAGTTCCGGCCAGCGCGAACAGGTCGACGAGTCCGTCGGGCACCAGGTCGGCGTGCGCGGCTTCGGTGTTCATGTGCTCGTAGTAGTCGTACTTCTCGCGGATGCGGTCGATCGCCTTCTCCAGCGCGGGGTCGACCTTCGCGGGCAGCGGGCGGATCGCGACGCGGGAGACGTGGGCGCGGACCAGGTCGCGCGCCTCGGTGCTGTCCTCGCCGATCGCCGTCGGCGTCCACAGCACGATGTGTAGGTCGTCGAGTGTGCGGCCGCTCGCGGCGGCGCCCTTCTCGATCGTCGCGAGCGCGGCTTCGATGAAGTGCGGCGCGGTGCCGACCAGGACGATGACGCCGTCGGCGATGCGACCGGACATCTCCAGGATCTTCGGTGCGGAGGCGGCGATGTAGATCGGGATGTCGACCGGTTCGGCGAGGTAGTTCAGGTGGTACTCGGCCCCGCTGGTGGCCTCGGCGACCTTCTCGCCGCGGAACAGCGCGCGCAGGTCGTCGATCGAGCGCTCCAACTCGGCGAGCTTCTGCGGCTTGAGGCCCATGGTGCGCAACGACGAGTCGCCCGTCCCAATGCCCAATGCCACACGGCCACCGGTGAATTCGGCCAGCGTCGCCCACGTCGAAGCCAGCAGCGACGGGTGCCGGGTGACCGCGTTGGTCACGCCGGTGCCGAACACGATGCGATCGGTGCCGACGGCGGCGGCCCCCATCACCGTCGACGACTCCCGCCAGATGTTCTGCGAGTCGCCGAACCAGACGTTGTCGTATCCCAGGTCCTCGCACAGGCGGACGTAGTCGCACATCACCCCCGTCGGCTCGGTGGGGAACAGTCCGACACCCTTGCTCAACATCCTGTTCAAGACCTCCTGAGCCCGC
>JAQSXQ010000515.1 GCA_029256565.1 Mycobacterium sp. | reverse complement strand
GGCGCGAGGGGAACGGCCTCCTCGACCGCCACGCCTCCGATGTGCGAAGTGACCACGGGAGCCAACGGTAGCGTGGGCGGCTATGTCGCGGTCCTTCGACATGTCCGCCGAATACGGCGGCACTGTCACTCAGGTGCACGGGGCCTTCGGCGATCGGCAGTACTGGCTCGACCGGCTGGCGGACTCTGGCGCCGACGAGGCAACGCTCGACTCCATGACGGTCACCGACGACGGCGGCATCGACGTCGTGACCACGCAGACGCTGTGGGCCAGCAGGCTGCCCGGGCTGGTGTCGCAGTTCCACCACGGCGACCTGCACTTCGTGCGCGAGGAGATTTGGTCGCCCGTGCGCGACGGCCAGTCCACCGGCACCGTGAAGGGCACGATCCCCGGCGCACCCGCATCGCTGACCGGCACCGCGGTGCTGACGCCCGGCGAATCCGGCTCCCGCCTCGAGTTCACCGCCACCGTCGAGGTCCGGATCCCCCTGGTCGGCGGCAAGGTCGAGAACTTCATCGGCAACCAGCTCGTCGAACTGATCGGCGCCGAACAGCGCTTCACCACGGAGTGGCTCCGGGCCAACGCCTGAGCGGGAGCTCACAATCGACCCATGAGCGGCCCCATCGGACAGCTCACCCGCGGCACCACCGGCTACAACCGGCTGCGGCGGAGCGACCGGTGGCTGGTGCACTCCCCGCGCGTGCGGGCCGCGCTGCTCTCGGCCGCCGATCCCCTGGTCGTCGACCTCGGCTACGGCGCGCTCCCGGTCACCACGCTGGAACTGGCCGCACGGCTGCGGACGGTCCGCCACGACGTCCGCGTCGTCGGCCTGGAGATCCACCCCGAGCGCGTCGAGACCGCCCGCACCGTCGCGGGCCCCGACTCGGACGTCGAGTTCGGCCTCGGTGGATTCGAAATGGCAGGGCGCACACCAATATTGGTCCGAGCGTTCAACGTGCTGCGGCAGTACGACGCCGCCGCGGTGCCCGGGGCCTGGGCGGTGATGACGCGGGCGCTCGCGCCGGGCGGCCTGATCGTCGACGGCACGTGCGACGAACTCGGCAGGCGGTGCTGCTGGGTGCTGCTCGACGCGCTCGGCCCGGTCAGCCTGGTCCTGGCATGCGACCCGTTCGCCATCGAGAAGCCGTCGGATCTGGCCGAGCGGCTGCCGAAGGTACTGATCCACCACAACGTCGAGGGTCAACCCGTGCACGCGCTGCTCACCGCCGCGGACCGGGCCTGGGCCAGCGCAGCCGCGCACGGGGTGTTCGGACCGCGGGTGCGGTGGCGCGCGATGCTGGAACTGCTGCGCGACCAGGGGATACCCGTCGAACCGCCCCGCCGAAGGATGCGCGACGGCGTGCTGTGCGTGCCCTGGGAGACGGTGGCACCGACCTGATCCGGCAGTAGCCTCGGTGAGATGCGGATCGCGCTCGCACAGATATCCACCGGCACCGACCCGTCGGCCAATCTCGCCCTGGTCGAGGACTACGCCCAACGCGCCGCCGACGCCGGCGCACGCGTCGTGCTGTTCCCCGAGGCGACCATGTGCCGGTTCGGTGTACCGCTCAAACCCGTCGCAGAGCCCGTCGACGGCCCATGGGCATCGGGCGTCCGTGCAATCGCGGAACGCAACGGCGTCGTGGTGGTGGCCGGCATGTTCTGCCCAAGCGGCGACGGGCGGGTGACGAATACGCTCATCGCGACCGGCCCCGGCGTCGAAGCGCACTACGACAAGATCTACCTCTACGACGCATTCGGCTACGCCGAATCACGCACCGTCGCACCAGGTTCCGAGCCCGTAGTCATCACTGTCGACGACGTCGTCATCGGGCTGACCACCTGCTACGACATCCGCTTCCCCGAGCTGTACGTCGAGCTGGCCCGCCGCGGCGCCCACCTGATCACGGTGCACGCGTCGTGGGGCGCGGGGCCCGGCAAGCTCGACCAGTGGACGCTGCTGGCCCGCGCCCGCGCGCTCGACACGGCGGGCTACGTCGCCGCCGTCGACCAGGCCTATCCCGGGCAGGAGATCGCGGCGTCGGGACCGACGGGCGTCGGGGGCAGCATCGTCGCCTCCCCCACCGGAGAAGCGCTGGTCTCGGCTGGTGACGAGTCGAGTCTGCTGATCGCCGACGTCGACCCCGACGCCGTCGCCGAGGCCCGCAAATCCATCGGGGTGCTGCGCAACCGCACGGACTCCATTCAGTGGAGTAGGGCAGAATCGCGCCAATGACCGATCCGTGGGCCCGTCCGGGCAACCAGCCACCGCATGGGCAGAACCCTCCGACCGGCGCACCCAACTACCAACCGACGTCGCAGTACGGCGCACCGCAGCAGGGCTACCCACCCCCACCCGGGGGCCCCACGCAGACCGGCAGCTCGACCCCACCGCCGCCGCCCACCGACAAGGGCTCCACGGGCAAGCGGATGTTCCGCGACCCGCTCTCGCTCACGCTGGTCGTGGTGATCGTGGCCGCGCTGGCGCTCGCCGGACTGGTCGGCGCTGAGCTGTACGCCCGCCACCTCGGCAACCAGGAGGTCGCCAAGGCCACCGAGTGCGTCGTGCAGGACAGCGTCGACGTGTCGTTCGGTGCGCGGCCGTTCCTGCTGCAACACCTCAGCGGCCACTACAGCGGCATCCACATCACGACCGCGGGCAACCGGCTGCGCGAGGCCAAGGGCATGAAGGCCGACATCGTCATCGACGACGTGCGCGTCGCCGAGGGCGGCAACTCGGCGGGCACCATCGGCTCGATGAACGCGACCGTCACGTGGTCCAACGAAGGCATCGCGCAGACCATCCAGGACTCCATCCCCCTGATCGGCAGCTTCGTCAACGGCGTCACCACCGATCCGTCGGACGGCACCGTGCAGCTGCAGGGCGCACTCGGCGACATCGTGGCCAAGCCGCGGGTCGTCGACGGCGCCATCTCGCTCGAGGTGGTGGAACTGACAGGGCTTGGCTTCACGTTGCCGCGTGAGGCAGTGCAGCCCGCGCTCGACGTGTTCACCGCCCAGCTGACGAAGGACTATCCGCTAGCGCTGCGCGCCGACAGCATCGAGGTCACCGACTCGGGCATCGTCACCAAGCTCTCGGCGCAGAACGCCACCATGCCTGCCGGCGG
>JAQSXQ010000010.1 GCA_029256565.1 Mycobacterium sp. | reverse complement strand
CCACCACGCAGAGCGCGCTGCGGTCCGCGTTGTCGATGCTGGGCAAGAAGTAGGCGGTGAGGTGACATGGGGCGGTTCGAAGAAGACGAGGCGGCCGAGGACGAGAGGGACGTCTCGGCCGCACTGACCGTCGGCGAGGGCGACGTCGACGCCAGCCTGCGTCCGCGGACCCTGCGGGAATTCATCGGTCAGCCCCGGGTGCGCGAGCAACTGCAGCTCGTCCTCGAGGGTGCGAAGAACCGCGGCGGCACGCCCGACCACATCCTGCTGTCGGGTCCGCCCGGCCTCGGCAAGACGTCGCTGGCCATGATCATCGCCGCCGAACTCGGTACCTCCCTGCGGGTTACGTCGGGCCCGGCGTTGGAACGCGCCGGCGATCTCGCCGCGATGCTGTCCAATCTGGTCGAGGGTGACGTGCTGTTCATCGACGAGATCCACCGGATCGCGCGGCCCGCCGAGGAGATGTTGTACCTGGCGATGGAGGACTTCCGCGTCGACGTCGTCGTCGGCAAGGGGCCGGGCGCCACGTCGATACCGTTGGAGGTCGCGCCGTTCACGCTCGTCGGCGCCACCACGCGCTCGGGCGCGCTGACCGGCCCGCTGCGCGACCGGTTCGGCTTCACGGCGCACATGGACTTCTACGATCCGATCGAACTCGAGCGGGTGCTGACGCGCTCGGCAGGAATCCTCGGCATCGAGGTCGGCGCCGACGCCGGTTCGGAGATCGCGCGGCGCTCGCGCGGCACGCCCCGCATCGCGAACCGGCTGCTACGGCGGGTCCGCGACTACGCCGAGGTGCGCGCCGACGGTGTCATCACCCGCGACATCGCCAAGCTCGCGCTGGAGGTGTACGACGTCGACGAACTCGGCCTCGACCGGCTCGACCGTGCCGTGCTCTCCGCGCTGACCCGGAGCTTCGGCGGTGGACCGGTCGGAGTGTCGACGCTGGCCGTCGCAGTCGGCGAGGAGGCCACCACGGTCGAAGAGGTGTGCGAGCCGTTCCTGGTGCGCGCCGGGATGATCGCCCGCACGCCGCGCGGCCGGGTCGCGACCAGTCAGGCCTGGCACCACCTCGGCATGACACCGCCCGCGGGCGTCACCAGCCTGGGGCAGCCCGGCCTGTTCGAATGACCCTCTACCGCAACAGGACTGGGTCTACAACCGCTTCTTGACCGCCGTCACCGGCGTGGGCGTCGGGTTCACGATCTCCGGTGGCACCGCTGTCGGGGCGGCCTTGATCTTCGCGGGTGCCTGCTCCATGCTGGCCGCCGCGCTCGTCCTGTTCGCCTCCGATCCCACGAAGGGGCGAGCGGCGATCGTCCAGGGCACCTTGCCTGCGGTGGCAGTCGTCCTTCTAGGCATCGGGCTCGCGACGGGCGCGTCGGCGTAGTCGTCCATCGGCGTCCCCGAGACGTGGACCTGGTCCCCGCCGGAGCGCTTGGCGGTGTACATCGCCCGGTCGGCCGACTCGATCAGACCCTGGAGCAGCCCCCGGATCCCGTCGGGCGGCATCCGGCGCAGCGGCACCGTGGCCACCCCGACGCTGGCGGTGACGTTCCACGGCATCGCCGCGATCTCGCGGCGGAGACGCTCGGCGAGGCCGGTGGCGTGGTGTCTCGGGCCGACGATCCCGACCACGAACTCCTCGCCGCCCACGCGCCCCAGCACGGAGTCGCCGCGGCGGGTCTTGCGCAGGATGTCGGCAACGGCGATCAGCGTCTGGTCACCCGCCGCGTGACCGGCGGTGTCGTTGACGCGCTTGAACGCGTCGAGGTCGATCATCACGGCCGACAGCTCGGCGGCGCGGCTCCCGATCGACTCGGCCGTCAGCGTGCGCATCGAGCGGTGGAAGCCGCGGCGGTTCGGCAGATCGGTCAGCGGGTCGACGTCGGACTTCAGGGCGTCGACGCCGAGGACGTGCACCAGGACGTGGGCGGAGTAGGGCACCGCCAGGACGCCGACGGTCAATATCAGCAATTTGCTGAGTGCTGCGAACGGGTCGAGGTGGGTCGCTATCTGAACTGCGCAGATCGTGGCGGTCGTCGCCGACACGGCCAGGGTGAGCAACAAGGCTCGGCTGGTGTGGAAGAACGCCACGTACCCGGCGAGTGCGGCGAAGGCCGTCGCGCCCTGAAGACCGGCCACGGGAGTGGACTGCACCAGGCAACCCGCCGCGATGCAGACCGCCAACACTCCGGTGAAGACCAGCGACTGGCGCCGGGTGGGCCACTGGGTGGCCCACATGACCGCCATCATTCCGCAGACGGCAGCGGCGATTATCGAGATCAGCCGACTCGTGGTGCTCTGCGGCCCGACCGGACTCAGGAGCATCAGCAACGGTGCGACGCCGAGGAGAAGCACGACTGCCGCGACGATGAAGCGAGTGAAGCGCAGCAGATTGCGCGCCCCGAGATACGCCGAGAGCCAATCGAAATGATCGGGTTGTCGCCACCATTGGCGAATCCAGTCCACTGCGATGTGCTCACTCTTCGTGGTGGTCGACCACGCCGCCGCGAACCCGCGGAATCGGACATGGTCGGGCCCCGCTGCGATTTTCGAGTCCCCGCTGCGGATCGTACAAAACTCCGAAGCAGTTTGCTGATCAACGTCGATCTCATACCCGGGGTATGTGTCTGCCCGCCCGAGGTGCCAGTTGGTCACGAAATGGTGGAGGACGCCGCGCGCTGGTTGGTTCCACCCTGGCTGGGGTACCTAACTGCGAGAAAGAGGAGGCTCCCATGACCGCAATGAACGATCCCGAAGCCCGCGTCCGCGGTGGACGCATGAGAATCCCGCGCAGCCGCGGCGCCCTGAGCGGCATCGTGGTCATCCTGCTCGGCATCTGGGGGGCCGCCGTGCCCTTCGTGGGCCCGAGCTTCGACTTCGCATACAGCCTGCAGGAGTCGTGGTCCATCGGACGCGGCTGGCTCGAGGTATTGCCGGGCGTCGTCGCGGTGATCGGCGGCTTCCTGCTGCTGACGTCGCGCAACCGTGCCACCGGCATGCTCGGCGGCTGGCTGGCCGTCGCCGCCGGAGCCTGGTTCGTCGTCGGGCGTGCGTTCGCCGGGCCGCTGGGCCTCGGGAACGTCGGCACGCCGGTCGCCGACACCGACACCAAGCGCGTGTGGCTCGAGCTGACCTACTTCTACGGTCTCGGCGCGATCATGATCTTCTTCGGCGCAATGGCGCTGGGCAGACTGTCCGTCCGTTCGGTGCGCGACGTCGAGTTCGTCAACCGCCCCGTGGCGCACGACCGCGGCATGGTCACCACGCAGGACACCGTGACGACCGATCCGACCGGAGCGCCCGTCGTGACCGACGGCCGTCGACCGGGACTGAAGGACAAGCTGTTCGGCTCGCGCCGCAACCGCGGCACCCGCCGCGACGGCACGTTGGTGAACCGCTAAGCCCCGACGCTCTCCTCGCAGGCGCGTGACCCAGTCCGACCGGGTCACGCGCCTGTTCTCGTTCTGTTCCGTCCATCACAGCTGGAGGTCGTGGATCGCCGCGCGGGGTAGGTGCGAGGTAGACACGGTGGATACCTCGACGATGGGACGCACGGCATGACGGACGCACGACGGTGAGCACCCTGATCCGTTCGGGACCAGACACCGACGCCTTCACCGTGCAGAGCATCCGCACCCTGCGCACCGACGTCCTCGCAGCGCTCGGCGGCGGCGCCACCGCGATGCGCGACATCGGCGCGCGCTCGTCGATGCGACTGAAGTGCGCGAGTCTCGGTGTGGCACGCAGGGATTGGGCGTTGGTCTCGCGATGGGCGTGGGTGAACGACGCCGAGTCGATGCGTGCGCTCGACTCCTACGTCGACCTGATGATCGCCGACCGCTGCTGGAAGCTCACCGACGATCTGATGTCGGACCTGGTCCTCGCCGACGTCGACGGTGACGGGCTAACGGCCGACGAGCTGCGCGCCGTCGTCATCGCCCTGGTGACTGCCTAGCGCAGGTCCGCGAGTACCGACGCGAGCACGTCGAGGCCCTCGTCGAGCAGCTCGTCGCTGATCGCCAGGGGCGGCAGGAAGCGCAACACGTTTCCGTAGGTACCGCACGACAGGACGATGACGCCTGCTGCGTGCGCGCCGGCCAGCAGCGCCTTGGTGAGATCGGCGTCTGGCTCGATGGTCCCGGACTTCACCAGCTCCACCGCGATCATGGCGCCCCGCCCGCGGACGTCGCCGATGCGGTCGTCGTCGGCCTGCAACCGTCCCAGCCGGTCCTTCATCAGCGTCTCGATCTCGCGTGCGCGTTCGACGAGTCCGTCGCTCTCGATGGTGTCGATGGTGGCCAGCGCCGCCGCGCACGCGAGCGGGTTGCCGCCGTAGGTGCCGCCGAGCCCGCCGACGTGCGGTGAGTCCATGATCTCGGCCCGGCCGGTCACCGCGGACAGCGGGAGACCATCGGCGATGCCCTTCGCGGTCACGATGAGGTCGGGGTCGATGCCCTCGTGCTCGCAGGCGAACATCGCGCCCGTGCGGGCGAACCCGGTCTGCACCTCGTCGGCGATGAAGACCACGCCATTGGCCCGGCACCACTGCAGCAGCGTCGGCAGGAAACCCTCGGCGGGGACGATGAAGCCGCCCTCGCCCTGGATGGGTTCGATGATGACGGCGGCGAGGTTGTCGGCACCCACCTGCTTGTCGATGATCGACAGCGCGCGCCGGGCCGCCAGTTCACCGTCGGTGGCCAGCTCCTTGCCGAACTCGGCATCCCGGAATGGGTAGGACATCGGGGCGCGGTAGATCTCGGACGCGAACGGGCCGAACCCGTGCTTGTAGGGCATCGACTTGGCCGTCAGCGCCATCGTCAGGTTGGTGCGACCGTGATAGGCGTGGTCGAACGACACGACCGCCTGCTTGCGGGTGTACGCCCTGGCGATCTTCACCGCGTTCTCGACGGCCTCGGAGCCGGAGTTGAACAGTGCCGAACGCTTCTCGCCCGCCACCGGGGTGAGCCGGTTGAGGTGCTCGCAGACCGCGACGTACGGCTCGTACGGGGTCACCATGAAGCAGGTGTGGGTGAACTCGGCCGCCTGCGCCGAGACGGCGGCGACGACGCGGGGGGAGGCGTTGCCGATCGTGGTGACGGCGATGCCGGAGCCCAGGTCGATGAAGCGGTTGCCGTCGACGTCCTCGACGATGCCGCCCGCGGCCCGCGCCGCGTACACCGGCATGGTGTTGCCGATACCGCGGGCCACCGCGGCGCCCTTGCGGTCGATGAGCGCCGCCGACCTCGGGCCGGGGATCGCAGTGGCCAGGTAGCGGCTCTGTTCGAGGGTGCTCACGTCTGACTCCAGGTTGTTCGCGGTGGTGGGTCGGTCGACGGGATGACTACCCCGTGTCGGCGCGGTCAAGCCTAGTCCCGCACACGCCCGAAGCAACGATATGGTCGACGAATCGGCATCGACACCACGCATCGAGTACCGAAAGCGACCGATCGCCACGCTTTCGGTCGTCGCTCGCCCGCGGACCCGGCTCGTGCGTCGGGTGGATCGGCGGGCCGTCGGACGCAGCCTTCGTCAGAATCGGCCGTGATGGCACACTAGGGGCTGACGAGGCGACCCCGATGACTCCTGCTCGGGCGCCGAAATACGCAAGACCGACACGAAAGACAAGTGCTGCGATGGATCTGGTCGTCTTCCTTCCCCTGCTCATCATCCTTGGCGCGTTCATGTTCTTCGCCTCACGCCGCCAGAAGAAGGCGATGCAGCAGACGATCGACCTGCACAACTCGCTGGCCATCGGCGACCGGGTGCACACCACCTCCGGCCTGGAGGGCACGATCGCCGGCATCTCCGACGACAGCGTCGACCTCGAGATCGCCCCGGGCGTCGTGACCACGTGGATGAAGCTCGCCGTGCGCGACCGCATCGATGCCGCCGACGAACTCGAGGACGACGAGTACGAAGACGCCGAGTACGAGGACCACGACGGCGCCGTCGAGGCCGTTCAGATCGAGAAATCCGACCCCGACCAGGTCAAGAAGGACTGACAGCCGGGCACTCAGCCCGACCCCGTACCCTGTGCGGTTGCTGACGTAATGACCTGAGGAGATTCGAGCAACGTGGCATCGTCTTCAACGCCGGTGCACCCGTACCGCTACCTGACACTCTTCCTGGTCCTCTTGATCGGTGCCTATCTGCTCGTCTTCCTCACGGGGAACAAGCAGCCCGAGCCCAAGCTCGGCATCGACCTGCAGGGCGGGACCCGTGTCACGCTGACGGCGCGCACCCCTGATGGATCGCCTCCCACCCGGGACGCGCTCATGCAGGCCCAACAAATCATCGGCGACCGCGTGAACGGCCTCGGCGTGTCCGGGTCCGAGGTCGTCATCGACGGCGACAACCTGGTCATCACGGTGCCGGGCAATGACAGCAGCGAGGCCCGCAACCTCGGCCAGACCGCTCGGCTGTACGTGCGTCCCGTCATCCACGCCATCCCCGCCGAGGGCGAGCAGCCCGCCGGCGCACAGCCACCTCAGGGAGCGCCGGGCCTGCCCGGGCTGCCGGGTGGCGCGGGCCTGCCCGGATTGCCGGGCGGCCCCGGACTTCCCGGCGGGCCTGGTCAGCCACCGCTGATCGCGCCCGCAGAGCCCGAGGCTCCGATCGTCGCGCCGACACCGGGGCAGCCGCCCCGACCGGCACCCGCATCGCCTGCCCCGCAGCCGCGGCCGTTCCCCGAGGAACCCGCACCGTCGCCGAGCCCGGCGCCGCCGTCGACCCCCGCTCCGTCGAGTCCGGCACCGTCACCCGCTCCGAGCGGCACGCCGCCGCCGGGACAGCCGAACACGGGCAACACGCGCGCCGACCTGGCCCAGCGCATCTCCGACGAGAAGGCGCTGCGGCAGAGCGCGGACCAGCAGATCCAGCTCCTGGCGCTGCAGTTCCAGGCCACCCGCTGCAACGACGAGGACGTCCTCGCCGGCAACGACGACCCGAACCTGCCCCTGGTGACCTGCTCGCAGGACCACAAGACCGTCTACCTGCTGGACAAGTCGATCATCAACGGCGAGCAGATCGCGAACGCGACGTCCGGGTTGGACTCCCAGCGCGGTGAGTACGTCGTCGACCTCGAGTTCAAGGGCGACGCCACCACGATCTGGGCCGACTTCACCGCCGCCAACGTGGGCACCCAGACCGCCTTCACGCTCGACTCCGAGGTGGTCAGCGCACCGCAGATCAACGAGGCGATCCCCGGTGGGCGCACCCAGATCACCGGGTCGTTCAACGCCGACTCGGCACGCGAACTGGCCAACGTGCTCAAGTACGGCTCGCTGCCGCTGTCGTTCGAGTCCTCCGAGGCCGAAACCGTGTCGGCGACACTGGGATTGACCTCGCTGCGCGCGGGTCTGATCGCCGGCGCCGTCGGCCTGGCCCTGGTGCTGGTCTATGCGCTGGTGTACTACCGCGTGCTCGGCGTGCTGACGGCGCTGTCGCTGGTGGCGTCCGGCGCGATGGTGTTCGCCATCCTCGTGCTGCTCGGGCGCTACATCAACTACACCCTCGACCTCGCGGGCATCGCAGGTCTGATCATCGGCATCGGCACCACGGCGGACTCCTTCGTGGTGTTCTTCGAGCGCATCAAGGACGAGATCCGCGAGGGCAGGTCGTTCCGTTCGGCGGTGCCCCGCGGCTGGGCGCGCGCCCGCAAGACGATCCTGTCGGGCAACGCGGTCAGCTTCATCGCCGCCGCGGTGCTCTACGTCCTCGCCGTCGGCCAGGTCAAGGGCTTCGCGTTCACCCTCGGCCTGACCACCATCCTCGACGTCGTCGTGGTCTTCCTGGTGACGTGGCCGCTGGTGTACCTGGGCTCCAAGTCCACGTGGCTCTCGAAGCCGAAGTACAACGGTCTCGGCGCGGTCCAGCAGATCGCCAGGGAGCGGCGCGCCGCCGCCGCGACGGCGGGGGTGAAGTGAACATGTCCAAGCACGGGAAATCCGAGGACCAGACCATCGACGACACCACCGACGTAGACGTGGCATCCACCGGAGCCGAGCTGGGTGCTGCGGGAGCCGCGCCGAAGCACGGCTTCTTCATCCGCCTCTACACCGGCACCGGCGCGTTCGACGTCATCGGCAAGCGCAAGATGTGGTTCATCATCAGCGGGGCCCTCGTCGCCATCGCCCTACTCAGCATCCTGCTGCGCGGCTTCACCTTCGGCATCGACTTCGAAGGTGGCACCAAGGTGTCGATGCCTGCGCAAGGCGCCCAGGGCGCGGTGACCACCGAACAGGTCGAGACGGTGTTCAACGACACCATCGGCACGCCGCCGGAGTCCGTCGTGGTCGTCGGCAACGGCGCGTCGGCGACCGTGCAGATCCGTTCGGAGACACTGGACAACAACCAGACCGAGGACCTGCGCAACGCACTGTTCGACGCGTTCCAGCCCAAGGGCGGCGACGGCCAGCCCAGCAAGCAGCTCATCAGCGACTCCGCGGTGTCCGAGACCTGGGGTGGGCAGATCACCCAGAAGGCGCTCATCGCGCTGGTCGTCTTCCTGGTCATCGTGACCATCTACATCACTCTGCGCTACGAGCGGTACATGGCCGCCGCGGCGCTGGCCGCGCTGGTGTTCGACCTCGTGATCACTGCGGGGGTCTACTCGCTCGTCGGGTTCGAGGTGACGCCCGCCACGGTCATCGGTCTGCTGACCATCCTCGGCTTCTCGCTCTACGACACCGTGATCGTGTTCGACAAGGTGGAGGAGAACACCAGCGGGTTCGAGCACACCACCAGACGCACGTTCGGCGAACAGGCGAACCTCGCGATCAACCAGACGTTCATGCGGTCGATCAACACCAGCGTCATCTCGGTGCTCCCGATCCTCGCGCTCATGGTGATCGCGGTGTGGCTGCTCGGCGTCGGCACGCTGCAGGACCTGGCGCTGGTGCAGCTGGTGGGCGTCATCGTCGGCACCTACTCGTCGATCTACTTCGCGACCCCGCTGCTGGTGACGATGCGTGAACGCACCGAACTGGTCCGCAACCACACCCGACGGGTGATGAACCGGAGGAAGGGCGCCTCGGCCAAGGCCGCCGCCTCGGTGGAGTCGGGCGGCGCCGTCGAGCCGGCGTCGGTGGCGGCGTCCGCACCGGTGGCGATCGCCCCGGACAAGCCGGCACCCGGCGTCAAGCCGACCCGTCCGACCGGACGTCCCTCGGGCAAGCGGAGCCCCAGGCGGTAGGTGGCGATGGCTGCCCGCTTCCGGCGAACTGCGATCCTCGCAGCCACGCTGTCACTCGTCGCCGGGCTGGCCGCGTCGTGCTCGGGAAGCACGGCCGATCAGATCGACTACGCCGTCGACGGCACGCTGGTCACCTACAACACCAACACCGTGGCCGGCGCCGCATCCGGTGGGCCGCAGGCGTTCTCGCGCGTCCTGACTGGGTTCAACTACCACGGGCCCGAGGGGCAGATCGTCGGCGACCGTGACTTCGGGTCCATCTCGGTCGTGGGACGCAGCCCGCAGGTGCTCGACTACGAGATCAGCGACAGCGCGGTCTACTCCGACGGCAAGCCGATCACGTGCGACGACATGGTGCTCGCCTGGGCCGCGCAGTCCGGCCGGTTCCCCGGCTTCGACGCCGCCAACCGGGCCGGCTACGGCGACATCGCGTCCATCGACTGCGCTCCGGGGCAGAAGAAGGCCAGGGTGACGTTCGCCCAGGATCGCGGTTTCGTCGACTACGGGCAGCTGTTCGCCGCGACCTCGATGATGCCGTCGCACGTCCTCGCCGACGAACTCGGTCTCGGCGACGGCGGGGTCACCACGGCGCTGCAGGCCGGGGACCAACCGACCGTCGACCGCATCGCCACCGCGTGGAATCAGACGTGGAACCTCAAGCCGGACGTCGACCTGAAGAAGTTCCCGTCGTCGGGCCCGTACAAGCTCGACGCCGTGACCGACGACGGCGCGGTGGTCCTGGTCGCCAACGACAAGTGGTGGGGCGCCAAGCCCGTCACCGCCGAGATCACGGTGTGGCCCCGCGGCGCCGACATCCAGGACCGCGTCAACGAGGGGTTCTACGACGTCGTGGACGTCGCCGCCGGTTCCTCGGGCACGCTCACGCTGTCCGACGACTACGCCCGCACGGACGCGCCGTCCGCCGGCATCGAGCAGATCATCTTCGGCGCAAGGGGATCGGTGGCCGACCCCGTGGCGCGCCGGGCGCTGGCGTTGTGCACGCCGCGCGACGTGATCGCCCGTAACGCCGAGGTGCCGATCGCCAACAACAGGCTCAACCCCGCGGCCGAGGATTCGATCACCGCGGCCGAGAACGGCGGCGGTGCAGAGCAATTCGTCGTCGCCAACCCGGGCGCCGCACGCGACGCCATCGGGGGCAGGCCGCTCACCGTGCGACTGGGCTACCAGACTCCCAACGCCCGCCTGGCCGCGATCGCAGGGACGATCGCCAAGGCCTGCGAGCCGGCCGGGATCGTGGTGGAGGACGCCGCGGGCGACGGGGTGGGGCCGCAGGCGCTGCGCGACGGTCAGATCGACGCGCTGCTGGCGAGCACCGGGGGAGCGGTGGGCAGTGGCTCCACGGGATCGTCGGCGATGGACGCCTATGAACTACACACCGGCAACGGGAACAACCTCTCGGGATACTCCAACGAGCAGATCGACGGGATCATCGGTGCGCTGGCCGTCACCGCCGATCCGAAGGAGTCCGCACGCCTGCTCGGCGAGGGAAGTCGCGTGCTGTGGGACGGCATGCCGACGCTTCCGCTGTACCGCCAGCAGCGCATGCTGCTGGTGTCGACCAAGATGGACGCCGTGAGTAGCAATCCGACCCGTTGGGGCGCCGGCTGGAACATGGACCGCTGGGCGCTGGAATCGTGAGCGATGAGCAGGCGGGCGCCTCGGCGGCGGCCCGGGCCATCGCGTCGCTGACCCGGGAGGTCGCCGACTTCCCCGAGCCGGGCATCCAGTTCAAGGACCTGACGCCCGTGCTCGCCGACCCGGCGGGGCTGGCGACGGTCACCGAGGCACTCGCAGCGGTCGCCGACGGCTGCGACATGGTGGCAGGCATCGATGCCCGTGGGTTCCTGCTGGGGGCGGCGGTCGCGATCAGGCTCGGCACGGGCGTGCTGGCGGTGCGCAAGGGCGGCAAGCTGCCGCCGCCGGTGTTCAGCGAGACCTACACCCTCGAATACGGCACCGCCACGCTGGAGATACCCGCCGATGGAATCGATCTGACCGGCAAGCGCGTTCTGGTGATCGACGACGTGCTCGCGACCGGCGGCACGGTGGCGGCGACGGTGAAGCTGCTGGAGCGGGCGGGCGCGATCGTCGTGGGCGCCGCGGTGCTGCTCGAGTTGGAGGCGCTCGGTGGGCGCGAGGTCGTGGGTCCGTTGAAGGTGACGAGCCTGACGGTGGTGCGATGAGCGCTCGCGCGAAGAGCAGATTGCACCGATGAGCGCTCGCGCGAATAGCAGCGCAGACTGAGGGATATCCTCGAGATGCCGGCAGAGGTCAGGAGGTGGTGACGTGGCTGACGATCATGCCCTGACGCAGACGCAACCGATGCCGGTCATCCCGGCCGACGCCGCCGACCCGCCCAAGTCGACCTCCAGCGCGTCACGGCGCGTGCGGGCCAGGCTCGCGCGCCGCATGACCGCGCAGCGCAGCGCGGTGAACCCCGTGCTCGAGCCGCTGGTCGCGGTGCACAAGGAGTTCTACCCGAAGGCCAACCTCACGCTGCTGCAGCGTGCCTACGAGGTGGCCGAGCAGCGGCACGCCGATCAGATGCGCCGCTCTGGCGACCCGTACATCACCCATCCGCTGGCCGTCGCGAACATCCTCGCCGAACTGGGCATGGACACCACGACGCTCATCGCCGCGCTGCTGCACGACACGGTCGAGGACACCGGCTACACGCTGGAGGCGCTGACCGCCGAGTTCGGCACCGAGGTCGGCCACCTCGTCGACGGCGTCACCAAGCTGGACAAGGTCGCGCTGGGTTCGGCCGCCGAGGGCGAGACCATCCGCAAGATGATCATCGCGATGGCACGCGATCCGCGCGTGCTGGTGATCAAGGTCGCCGACCGGCTGCACAACATGCGCACGATGCGGTTCCTGCCGCCGGAGAAGCAGGCCCGCAAGGCGCGCGAGACGCTCGAGGTGATCGCTCCGCTGGCCCACCGGCTCGGGATGGCGACGGTCAAGTGGGAACTCGAGGACCTGTCGTTCGCGATCCTGCATCCGAAGAAGTACGAGGAGATCGTGCGGCTGGTCGCCGACCGGGCGCCGTCGCGCGACACGTACCTGGCGAAGGTGCGCGGCGAGATCATCGCGTCGCTGAACGCCTCGAAGATCAGCGCGGTCGTCGAGGGCAGGCCCAAGCACTACTGGTCGATCTACCAGAAGATGATCGTCAAGGGCCGCGACTTCGACGACATCCACGACCTGGTCGGCGTCCGCATCCTGTGCGACGAGATACGCGACTGCTACGCGGCCGTCGGCGTCGTGCACTCGCTGTGGCAGCCGATGGCGGGCCGGTTCAAGGACTACATCGCCCAGCCCCGGTACGGCGTCTACCAGTCGCTGCACACGACCGTGATCGGCCCCGAGGGCAAGCCGCTGGAGGTGCAGCTCCGCACGCAGGAGATGCACAAGACCGCCGAGTTCGGCATCGCCGCGCACTGGCGGTACAAGGAGGCCAAGGGCCGCAACGGTTTACCGGCCACCAATGCCGCCGCCGAGATCGACGACATGGCGTGGATGCGGCAACTGCTGGACTGGCAGCGAGAGGCCGCCGATCCCGGCGAGTTCCTCGAGTCGCTGCGTTACGACCTTGCGGTGCAGGAGATCTTCGTGTTCACCCCCAAGGGTGACGTCATCACGCTGCCCACGGGTTCGACGCCGGTCGACTTCGCCTACGCCGTGCACACCGAGGTGGGGCACCGCTGCATCGGAGCGCGGGTGAACGGCAGGCTCGTCGCACTCGAACGCAAGCTCGAGAACGGTGAGGCGGTCGAGGTGTTCACCTCGAAGGCGCCCAACGCGGGCCCGTCGCGGGATTGGCAGACGTTCGTGGTGTCGCCGCGCGCGAAGGCCAAGATCCGGCAGTGGTTCGCCAAGGAGCGCCGCGAGGAGGCGCTCGACTCGGGCAAGGACTCCATCGCGCGCGAGGTGCGCCGCGGTGGACTTCCGTTGCAGCGCTTGGTGAATGCCGAGTCGATGGCCGCGCTGGCGCGCGAGCTGCGGTACACCGACGTCTCCGCGCTGTACACCGCGGTCGGCGAGGGGCACGTCTCGGCGCGGCACGTGGTGCAGCGCCTGGTGGCCCAGCTCGGTGGTGACGAGGAGGCCGAGGACGAGATCGCCGAGCGGTCGACTCCCGCGACGATGCCGGTGCGCCAGCGCACCAGCGACGACGTCGGCGTGTCGGTCCCCGGTGCGGCAGGCGTGCTGACCAAGCTGGCCAAGTGTTGTACGCCGGTGCCTGGCGACAACATCATGGGCTTCGTGACGCGCGGCGGCGGTGTCAGCGTGCACCGCACCGACTGCACGAATGCCGAATCGCTGCAGCAGCAGTCGGAGCGCCTCATCGACGTGAAGTGGGCGCCAGGCCCGTCGTCGGTGTTCCTGGTCGCCATTCAGGTCGAGGCGCTGGACCGGCACCGGCTGCTGTCGGACGTGACGCGGGTGCTGGCCGACGAGAAGGTCAACATCCTCTCGGCGTCGGTCACCACGTCGAACGACCGCGTGGCGATCAGCCGGTTCACCTTCGAGATGGGCGACCCCAAGCACCTCGGCCACGTCCTGAACGTGGTGCGCAACGTGGAGGGCGTGTTCGACGTCTACCGCGTGACGTCGGCGGCCTAGCCGCTCAGATCGACCTTGGCCGCGCGTCGCGTACTGACTGCGCCGACCACCGCCGCGGCGATGCAGGCCACGCCGACGGCGCCGGCGAACCACGGGAACACGGCGCCGAGTTCCCATTGCGTTGCCGCCCAACCCGCGACGAGCGTCGGGACCGCCATCGCCGTGTACGCGAGCAGGTAGTACGCCGACATGGTCTCGCCGCGGCGGTCGGCGGGCACGACGTTCGACAGGTGCCGCAGCGACCCGCCGAAGCTGAGCCCGAACGTCGCGCCGAGCAGGGCTGCGGCCCCGAGGACGAGGTGCCACTGGTGGGTGGCCAGGGCCGGGATCGTCAGCCCGAGGGCCACCGCCATGCCGACGTCGCCGATGATGGCCGCCCGCCGTGCGGGCACGCGGGTCGCGAACAGTTGCGCGATGGCCGCCGAGAAGGCCGTGGCACCGACGACCGCGCCACCGAAGACGAGGTTGTGCACGCCGGTCTGCGCCGAGGCGAGTGCGGGGTAGAGCGAGAGCAGCACGCCCAGCACCGACCACGACGCGATGACGCCGAGGGCGGAGAACCAGAAGTCGCCGCGAATCTCGCGCGGCACCGAGGGTTTCGCGATGCGGATCGGCCCCGACGAGCGGGCGGAGTGCGGTTCGCGCAGGGCGATCAC
>JAQSXQ010000514.1 GCA_029256565.1 Mycobacterium sp. | reverse complement strand
GCTCGGCCTGCTGGCCGGCTGTTCCGCCGATACGAACGGCGGCGGCGGCGAGCCTTCGGCCGAAGACCAGAGCGTGGTCTTCTGGACCCCGCAGACGACCCCCGAGCGACTCGCAGCCCAGGAAGCGGTCGCTGCCGCGTTCACCGAAGAGACCGGCATCGAGGTCGAGGTCGTCCCGATGGCGGGAGCGGACCAGGACCAGGCGCTGGTGACGGGGTCCGCCACCGGCGACGTGCCGGATGTCATCCTGCACGCGTCGCCGCAGACGGGCGCCTGGAGCTCTCAGGGCCTGCTCGACACCGAGGCGGCCACCGCGACCGTGGATGCGCTCGGCATCGACACGTTCAACGAGCACGCCATCGAGGCCGTCACGATCGACGGTGAGATCTCGGCCGTGCCCAGCGACGGCTGGACCCACGTGATCGCCTACCGCAGCGACCTGCTCGAGCAGGCGGGGGTCGAGGTTCCCACCACCGTGGAGGAGCTGGCCGACGCCGCCACGACGATCAAGGAGCAGCTGGGCATCACCGGGCTGGCCTTCGGCACCCAGGCGGGCACCGCGTCGGCGACCGAGGGGATCCAGTCGATCTTCCACAGCGCCGGCTGCGAGCTCGTCACCGACGGCGAGGTCGTCATCGATTCGGATGCCTGCACCGACGCCGCCGAGCAGTTCCTGCGACTGCGCAACTCGTCGGTGGCCGGTGACTTCGACGTCACGAGCGCTCGCGCCGCGTACATGAACGGCGACGCCGCGATGCTGCTGTTCTCCACCCACATCCTGGACGAACTGGCCGGCCTGGACGAGGCGACGCCCGCGACGTGCCCGGAGTGCGCCGAGCAGCCGGCGTTCCTGGCCGAGAACACCGAGTTCGTGACCGTTCTGGGCGACGACCCCGCGCAGTTCGGTGCCATCCTCGCCTACGGCATCCCGACCGGCGCCAACGTCGAAGCCGCCCAGCAGTACATCGAGTACGTGCTGGATGCCGGCTACGTCGACACGCTCGCGGTGGCGACGGAGGGCCGCATCCCGTTGCGCAACGGCACCGCCGACAACCCGACCGAGTTCATCGAGGCGTGGGGCGGCCTGGGCATCGGGCCGGCACACGAGCTCACCTCCGTGGAGATCTACGGCGAGGAGTTCGTGAGTGAGATGGAAGAGGGCATCAACGCCGTCTCGCTGTGGGGCATGGGAACGCCCGACGCCACGCTGGCCGGACTCGTCTCCAGTCAGGGCGTGCTCGCCGGTCAGATCGAACAGCTCTACAACGGCGTGCCCGCGGCCGACGTGACAGCCGCGATGAAGGCGGCCGTCGAGGAGGTTCAGGCGGGCCTGTGAGCAACGCCGTCACACGTCACCGCTGGGGGCGGCCTCTCAGCCGCTCCCAGCGGGACAACCGCAACGGGCTGCTCCTGACGACGCCCACGCTCGTCGTCGTCGTGCTGGCCTCGATCATCCCCCTGATCCTCGTCGTGGTCTTCGCCTTCAGCGAGATCCGGCTGGTCGACATCCCGCGTCTGGGGACGGAGCCGATCGAATGGACGCTCGACAACTTCCGTCGTGCTCTGAGCAATCCGTCGTTCTGGCAAGCCCTCGGCACGACGCTGCTCTACGCGTCGCTCACGATGGTCGGCTCCGTCGGGGTCGGGCTCGCACTGGCCCTGGCCTTGCGGCGTCCATTCCGGGGCCGGGGCATCGTCCGGGCTCTGCTCCTCGTGCCGTACGTGCTGCCGATCATCGCCGCCGTCACGATCTGGCAGACGATGCTCAATCCGCAGTACGGACTGGTCAACGCGTTCGGCCGCGAGGTGCTCGGCTGGGAGCAGTCGATCGGCTTCCTGAACACCACGACCGCGCACGTGTGGGGCATCCCGATCCCGCTGTCGCTGCTGGTCGTCGTGGTCTTCGAGATCTGGACGTCGGCGCCCCTGTCGTTCCTGTTCATCACGGCCCGGCTGCAGGGGGTCTCGCCCAGCATCGAGGAGGCCGCCGCCCTCGACGGGGCGAACGGGAGGCAGATCCTCGGGCGCATCGTGATGCCGCAGTTGAAGGGCGTGATCCTGCTGCTGTGCCTGCTGAGGTTCATCTGGACGTTCCAGAGCTTCAGCGAGGTGTACCTCCTCACCGAGGGCGCCGGGGGCACGCAGGTCATGGCGCTCAAGGTCTACACCGAGCTGGTGACGAGGGCCGACATCGGCAGCGCGGCTGCGTACGGCCTGCTCATGTCGGTCGTGCTGGTCTCCCTGCTGGCCGTCTACGTCGCGCTCTCGCGGAGAAAGGTGGATGTCGAATGACCCGCCGTCGCTCTTCGCTCAGGCCGCACCCGGCATCGACCGCCGGGCGGTTCGTGTTCATCGCGCTGGCGCTGCTCTTCGCGCTCGGGCCGGTGCTGTACGGCTTCCTGCTGTCGCTTCGCCCGTTCAACGCGATCGTGCAGGAACCGCTCAACCTCATTCCGTCCTTCGGCGAGATCGACTTCTCGGCGTACACGACGGCGATGCTCGATCCCGAGCAGGGCGGGTTCGGGCTGGGCCGGTTCGTCATCAACTCGCTCGTCGTGGCGCTGTGCACCATCGCCCTGTCGATCGTCGTGTCGATCCTGGGCGCGTACGCCGCTGCCCGGCTGCGCTACCTCGGCAGAGGTGTCGTCAACGCGATCATCCTCGGCGTCTACCTCTTCCCCGGCATCGTGCTGTCGGTGCCGCTGTTCGTGCTGCTGGCCAAGGCCGGCCTGACCGGATCACTGGTGGGTCTGTTCCTGGTCTACGTGGCGACGACCGTGCCGGTGTCGATCTACATGCTGCGCAATTACTTCCAGGCGCTGCCCGAGAGCATCGAGGAGGCCGCGATCGTCGACGGCGCGTCGCTGTGGCAGATGCTGCGCAGCGTCGTGCTCCCCGTCGCGCTCCCTGGCGTCGTGGCGACCGCGGTCTACGTCTTCATGATCGCGTGGAACGAGTACTTCTACGCCCTGCTGTTCCTCGTGCAGGACCGGGCGCTGTGGACCGCGCCCCTCGGCATCTCGCAGCTGGCCGATTTCAACGTCCCCGTGACCGTGCTGCTGGCCGGCGCGCTCGCCGTCACCGCGCCGGTGGTCGTGCTGTTCTTCTTCGCGCAGCGCTACCTCGTCGACGGA
>JAQSXQ010000513.1 GCA_029256565.1 Mycobacterium sp. | reverse complement strand
TCGTCGGTGAGGATCGTCTCGTCGGCGTTGAACACGTACAGGAACGGCTTGGTGGTCATCAGGTTCAGCTCGCGCAGCACGGTGACGTCGGTACCGGCAGCGAACAGGGTCGTCCCGCCGTTGAGGACGTCCTGCGCTGCGACCGCGGCCTCGTGCACGGGCTTGCGGTCCTTGTTGTTGCGGGCTTCCTTCTCCAGGCGCGGGATCGCCTTCTCCAACGTCTGCATGTCGGCGAGGATCAGCTCGGTCTCGATCACCTCGATGTCGGACTTGGGGTCGACCTTGCCGTCGACGTGCACGACGTCGTCGTCGGCGAAGACGCGCACCACCTGACAGATGGCGTCGCACTCGCGGATGTTCGCCAGGAACTTGTTGCCCAGCCCTGCGCCCTCCGACGCCCCCTTCACGATTCCGGCGATGTCGACGAACGTGACCGGCGCGGGCACGGTCTTCTCCGACGAGAACATCTCGGCCAGCTTGTCCAGGCGCGGGTCCGGCAGGGCGACCACACCCTCGTTGGGCTCGATCGTCGCGAAGGGGTAGTTGGCGGCGAGGACGTCGTTACGCGTCAGCGCGTTGAACAACGTCGACTTGCCCACGTTCGGCAGCCCGACGATTCCGAGGTTGAGGCTCACGGGTGCGAAGTCTATGAGACGCGCGTTGGCACGCCGGTGTCCGCTGGCAGCGCTTCCTGCGTCGCAGCCGGTACGGTCGACGTGTGTCAGGACAGCGTGCGCGCTCGGCGGTCCCCGCCGACCAGCGATCCGTGCTGCCCCTCGTCCCCGGTCTGCCCTGGTGGGGAGCGGTGCTGCTGGCGGTGATCGCCTCCGCCATCGGCTTCGCCATCGACGCCGGTTCGGGCACGAAGTCGCTCAGCGGCACCTTCGTCGTGTGCTACGTCACTGGCTGCGTTCTCGCGGTGCTCGCGGTGCGTCAGTCGAGCCTCTTCACCACGGTGATCCAGCCGCCGCTCCTGCTCTTCGTCGCCGTGCCGAGTGCGTACTTCCTCATGCACAGCAGCGAGATCAAGGGCATGAAGGACATCCTGATCAACTGCGGCTACCCGTTGATCGAGCGCTTCCCGCTGATGTTCTTCACGGCGGTGACGGTGCTGGCGATCGGCGTCGCGCGCTGGTACCTGCACCGGACGGCGCAGCGACATGCACCGCAGGACGTCGCCGAGGACGTTGCGGACGAGGCCCCCAGCAAGCGCCGCAGCAGGCGAACCACTGCGGTGGACGACGCCGACGATGAGCCGCCCGCCAAGTCACCGAAGCCCGCCAGGGCGTCCAGAGCCGACAGGCCCGACAGGACCTCTGACGGCCGGCGCAGCCGCAGGCACTCCATCGAGCGCGACGGCACCGCCGACGACGACTCACCACGCCCCCGCAAGGCCCGCCCGGCGAGCAGTGCGTCGCGGTCGCGGCATGCCCGTCCGCCGGAGACCGAGATCATCGATGCGGTGCCGCCGCGTGCGCGCCGTACCCGTCCCCCGGTCGACCCCGAGTCGGAGCCGCGTCGTCGGCCCCGCAGCGACGAGGCGAGGGAGCGACGTGACGCGCCGCCGGTCGGGCGTCGCAGCACCGGTGATCGCAGCGATCGGTCGGCACGCAGCGAACGGCCCGTGCGGCGGGATCGGTCGGAGCGCTACGAGCGTCCCGAGGGTCGTTCCGAACGACGGCCCTACTACGACTCCTACGAGCCCTTCGAGGGCCCGGTCAACGGCACGCCGTCGAGCAATGGCCGCAGCCACGCCGACAGCACGCACCATCCGGTGTCACGGGTTCGCTACCGCGGCTCCGACGACGAGGATCCGCGTGTGGAGCACCGCACCCGGCCGCGACGCAGTCGCGATGCCTGGGACTACGAGGACTGATCCCCGAGGACTGACGGAGTCCGTCAGGTGCGCGGCGCCCGGATCTCCCTGGGCAGGGCGAAGACCAACGTCTCGTTGGCCGTGGTGACCGGCTGCACCGTGTCGTAGCCGTATTCGGCCAGGCGGTCCAGCACGCCACGCACCAGCACCTCGGGGACCGAAGCGCCCGAGGTCACGCCGACGGTGGTCACGCCCTCGAGCCACGCGGGATCGACGTCCTCGGCGTAGTCGACCAGGTGGGAGGCCTTGGAACCGGCGCCCAGCGCCACCTCCACGAGCCGCACCGAGTTCGACGAGTTGCGCGAGCCGACGACGATGACGAGGTCGCACTCGGGCGCCATCGCCTTGACCGCCACCTGGCGGTTCTGCGTGGCGTAGCAGATGTCGTCGCTGGGCGGGTCCTGCAGCGTCGGGAACTTCTCCCGCAACCGGCGGACGGTCTCCATCGTCTCGTCGACGCTCAGCGTGGTCTGCGACAGCCAGATCACCTTGTTCGGGTCGCGCACGACGACCTTGTCGACCGCGTCGGGGTTGTCGACGACCTGCACGTGGTCGGGCGCCTCGCCTGCGGTGCCGACGACCTCTTCGTGCCCTTCGTGGCCGACGAGCAGGATGTCGAAGTCGTCGCGGGCGAAGCGCTTGGCCTCGTTGTGCACCTTGGTGACCAGCGGGCACGTCGCGTCGATGGTCTTCAGATTGCGCTCGGCAGCCTCGACGTGGACGGTCGGGGCGACCCCGTGTGCCGAGAAGACGACGATGGCACCCTCGGGCACCTCGTCGGTCCGCTCGACGAACACCGCACCAGCCTTGGCGAGGGTCTCGACGACGTACCGGTTGTGCACGATCTCGTGCCGGACGTACACCGGGGCGCCGTGCTTCTCGAGGGCGCGTTCCACGGTTTCGACCGCTCGGTCGACGCCCGCGCAGTACCCGCGTGGTTCGGCAAGCAGGACGCGCTTTCCGGTCGTCCGTTCGACGACCGTGCTGGCGGCACCTGGGATGCCCATGTTGATCGTCGTTGGCATGCCACCAGGGTACTTACCCGCGGCCCCTACCTGCCAGCCGTAGGCTGCACGCATGGCTACTGCACCCTATGGAGTCCGTCTGCTGGTCGGCGCGGCGGTGACGGCGCTGGAGGAAACCCGTCGGCTACCGCAGACCATCCTCACCTACCCGATGACGATGGTGAGCCAGGTGGCTCAGATGGTCATGAAGGTCCAGCAGGACGTCGCCGACCTCGTGAACAGGGGCGACGAGAC
>JAQSXQ010000512.1 GCA_029256565.1 Mycobacterium sp. | reverse complement strand
AGTCGATGGTCGTCGGTTGACCCGAGGCAGCGCCCACCGAGATCACCCGTCCACCGTCGTGCAGAAGAGCGAACGCCTCGGCCAGCATCTCGCCGCCAACGTGCTCGAGCACCCCGTACACGGGTGCCACTCCCCGCAGTCCGACGACGACCTCGTCGGCCCCGAGTTCGCGCAGACCAACGCCCCGCTCGACGCTTCCGACCGCTGCGACGACGTGCGCGCCGGCCCGAGCGGCCAACTGCACGGCCAACCTGCCCACACCGCCCGATGCACCGGTGATCAGAACACGGCGCCCGACGACGGGCCCGAGACGTCGCACGATCTGTAGCGCGGTCACGCCGGCGACCGGAAGCGCCGCCGCAGTCTGAAAGTCCAGTGCGTCGGGCACCACTGCGACGTTGTCGGACGCGAGGACACGCCGTTGCGCCCAAGCCTGCGACCACCCCGCGCCGACGACCCGCGTGCCCGCGGGCGGGCCCGATCCGTCGGCAGCAGGTACCACGACCACTCCCGAGCTGTCCCAACCCGGGACGTCGCCGGGGTTCTCGGCGTTGTCCGTCGAGAACACCTCGCCGAAGTTCAACGAGATGGCCTTGACCTCGATCAGCATCTCGTTCGGCGCAGCGGGCACGGGTTCGGGCACCTCGCCGAACCTGAACTTCCGAGGGGCATCGGGATCGAAGACTATGGCTCTCACGTGCGTGACGTCCCTCGGTTGAATCGGGCCCGGACTGATGGCCATGACAGCCCTGGACGGGACCAGAAAATTCCGTGTGGACCTACCGTCGGGCCACGGCGGCCCAGAAGTATGCGTAGTGGGTGAGCATCCGATCGATGAGGAATCTGCTGCCGGGCTCGGGAGGTCCGGTGTAGTCACCGGGGTTCGCGACGATACGAAGTCTGCGGCGAGCCGCATCGCGCCCAGGCTGGTCTCGGCTGCTCGTCGTTGCAGTCCGAATGGCGAAGCAGGAAGAGAGCCAAGATCATCGTCACGCCGACCATGACCGCCAGTACCGGGGTCAGTCGTTTCACTCGCCTCGGATAGGTGCGGACGATGCCGAACCGTCCGGTGGAGTTCCGTTCGCGCTGCACCAATTTCAAGATCACAGAACCGGAGACGACGGAGTAGACGGACCGGTCATCACGGCAATCTTCAACGCGCGCAGGCGCCGTCCGCGCCCCGACCGCGAGCGAGCCGGTACCCGAGGCGGTGACGTCGTATGACGAATCATGGCTGCGCGGAACGTATCTCACGCGCCGAAGCCGAGTTGCCGCTTCGGCGCCGGCCCGATCAGCGTCGTCACTTCGCCGGCACACATCGTCTCGGCTACCTGACGGCTGTCGAAGAAACACGCATGGCAAGGACTTGATCTTGTTGACCCTCAGGGGGAACGGAGCGATTCGTACCGTTGGTCGCATTTCTGCGGCGTAGCGGAGCGAATGAAGCGAACACCCGCGAATCAGGACACTCAACTTGCCGATGGACCCCTACACAGTATTCTCACAGGGCATGGGGAGTGCGGGACATACGGCGGACATCAGCGTGGTGATCCCAGTTCGCAACGGGGGCAGCTTCATAGGCAAACAGCTCGACGCGTTGCTTGCGCAGGATTCACATGCGACGTTCGAGGTCATCGTCGCCGACAACGGATCGACTGACGAGACGGTGCAGATCGCACGAGGTTTCGCGAAGCGCGATCCGCGGGTGCGAGTGGTGGACGCGTCCAGGAGAGTTGGCGTCAATCAGGCCCGCAACGTCGGCGCCCGTGCCGCGCGTGGCCGAGCCATTCTCCTGACGGATGCCGACGACGTAGTGCGGCCCGGGTGGATCGACGCATATTGGCGGGCGTTCCGAAGCGGCGCTCACACGGTCGGCGGCTCCCTGAACCGCGTGCTGGCAGACGGCACGGTGCTGGCGAGGGAATCGAAGTTGTACAAGTCGATGATGTGCGAGAGCGCCTACGCGAACGGCACGAACTGCGGTTTCACGCGGGAGGCGTTCGACGCGGTCGGCGGCTTCGACGAAGGTCTGGCGGGCGGGGCCGATGAGATCGACTTCTTCGCCCGTACGTCGCGCGTCGGGTACCAGATGACGTTGGTACCGGACGCGGTGGTGGACAAGCTGCAGCACACCGACCTGTCGGCAGCGTTCCAGCAGCACTTCAACTTCGGCCGCGGCGAGGTCAGACTGGCCAAGAAGTTCAAGCCGCATCTCGTTTCCATGCCCGTCGCGGCGGTCGCGGGCGTGCAAGCGGCACTCTGGTTCCTGCTGTGGGCGACCGTCGGACGAGTGCCACGTTGGCGCCGAAAGACCGCGATGATGCTCGCGTTCTCCCTGGGAATGCTGGTCGAAGAAGCCGGCGCGCTTTCGAAGTCCAAGGACGACCTGCACCGAAGCACCGACTCGGCTCCACGGTTGCGGGGCACCGGCCGCACCCCGATCCGCCACGCGGCGCCTGCGATCTCCTCGAACAGATGAGGCTGGTCGTTGACTGACATCGTCGAACGGATCCGCGGCCTCCTCCTGAACGAACTCCGGCCGATCTTCGACGGGGCCCGCGAATGGGACCTGACCGACTTCCCCCATCACTTCAATTGCGGCGACTCTGCGATTTGGCTCGGATGCCTCGCGGTCGCCGACGAGTTGGGCATCAGGGTGCGCTCGACGACGTCGTCACGGACGTACCGGCGCGACAAGCTGAAGGCGAACGGGCCGATCGTGCTCAATGGCGGCGGCAATCTCGGCGGCCTCTACCCCGTGCACGACGACCTCCGAGTGCGCATCCTGACCGACTTCCCCGACCGGCAGATCGTGCAGATGCCTCAATCGATCGAGGTGACGGACGCGAGGGTCCTGGACCGGTTGAAGCGAGCCTTCGCATCGCACCCTGACTTCACCCTGCTCGTGCGCGACCATCGGTCACTGGCGATCGCCCAGCGCGAATTCGAGTGCCGAACCGTACTGGTTCCCGATGCAGCCTTCGCATTGGGAAGGCTCGACCGGCTGGCGCCCCTCGAAGACGTCGTCCTGCAGGCGCGCCGAGACGGTGAGGCCGCAGCCGAACGAGATCCCGGACACCCGACCGTCGACTGGAACACGGCGCGCATCCTCAGCCTTCGCAACCTCGGCCGGAGCGC
>JAQSXQ010000511.1 GCA_029256565.1 Mycobacterium sp. | reverse complement strand
ACGTCGTCGAAGGTCTGGTCGTCGGTCAGCACGGCCACGCCCATCTGATCGACGTAACTCCACACCGTGATGTTCACCGGCGCACCGAGGGACAGCACGCCGGTGGAGTACAACTCGACGACCGGCGCCCCCGCGAAGTGCCCCCGCTCCCGGGGGCCGGGCACGTTCGACACGGCCACGTTCATCATCCTGTTCCGGCCGTCGCGCTCGGACAGCCAGCGGAACGCTCCCGGCGCGACCGCAGTCGGGAGATAGGTCATCAGGCGGCAGTACAGTTCCGGACCGATCAGCTCGTGATCCTCCTTGGCCCGTCCGGTCGCCGTCGCCACCAGCCGGACCCGTTCGAGCGGATCGTCGACGTGCACGGGTAGCGAGATCGACAGTCCGCTGATCTCGTTGCCGGTGACCCGGTTCGGCGACCTGTTCGTCGCCGTGGGCACCGACGCGATGATGGGCTCGTCGGCGTGACCGTCGTAGCGAATCAGCAACCGCCGCAGGGCACCTGCCGCAGTTGCGAGCACGACGTCGTTGACGCTGACGCCCAGTGCCCTGGCCACCTGCTTGACCTCCGACAGAGCGAGCGCGGCGCTGGCGAAGCGCCGCTCGGGTGACACCTGGTGGTTCAGGAACGTCGCAGGCGCGCTGAAGTCGTCGGCGAGATCCGGGATGTCCTCGCGCTGCCGCGCACGACGGCGGACCCTGGCGAACCCGGTGATCGCGTCCTTCACCAACGCTGGCAGCTCGCCGATCTGGCGGACGTGGTCGCGCCCGGCGTCGGCCAGCAGACGGGTGGGGCGCGGCGGCTCACACGTCGGTTCGTCGTCGCGCTCGGGCGTCGGCCCGCCCACGATGTCCATCGCGCGGGCAAGGAGATTCACCGATGCCACACCGTCGGCGAGGGCGTGGTGCACCTTCCCGATCAACGCGTAGCGCTCGCCCGCCAGCCCCTCGGCGAAGTAGAACTCCCACAGCGGCCGGGACCGGTCCAACGGTGTCGAGGCCACCCGCGAGATGACCTCGTCGAGTTCTCTGCGGCCGCCCGGCGCAGGCACCCGCACCCGGCGCAGGTGGTAGTCCAGGTCGACGTCGCAATCCTCCATCCACATCGGATGGTGCAGGCGCAGCGGGATCTCGACCAGACGGTAGCGGAACGGTTCGAGAAGGTGCAGCCTCCGGCGGAAGTGGGTTCGGAACGCCTCGAAGTCGAACTGGCCCGCGATCCCGGTCGCGTCGACCACCGCCACCTTCAGCGTGTGCGAGTGCAGGCTGGGCGTCTCGGTGTACAGCAGATAGGCGTCCATGCCGTTGAGCCGCTTCACGTGCCCACCTCGATTCGCCGCCTCAGCCCAGGCCATCGAACCACCGATGCCGCGGCCGCCCCGTCGTTTTGGCGACACCGTCACCAGTCGCTCCGAACGCGATACGGCGTTCGCTTACGCGCGTAGGCTGTCGCGGGTGTGGGTCATCGGGGATGCGACCGAGACCCCCATACCCGCCGACCCCGATGCGTTGCGCGACGGCGGAACTCGCTTCCTCACCGACGCGTTCCGTCGGTTCGGCTCACTGGATGGCGACAACGAGGTCACCGCCGTCACGGCCTGCGCGGAGTTCGCGGGCGGGAGTACGGGACGCAAGCTGGCGCTGTCGGTGACCTATCGCAGGCCGGGTCCGCACCGCGATTTGTTCGCCAAGTTCTCCCGCGACCTCGACGACCCCGAACGCGATGAGGGACGCACGCAAATGGAATCGGAGGTGGCCTTCGCCGCCGCCACCCGACGCGACGGCTTCCCGGTCACCGTGCCGACCGTCCTGTTCGCCGACTACCACCGCGACTCCGGCACGGGAATCCTGCTCACCGAACGCATTCCGTTCGGCCGCAACGGCATCGAACCGCAGTACGCCAAGTGCATGGACTACGACATGCCCGATCAGGTCGGCCACTATCGCGCCCTGTTGGCGTCGGTCGCGCGACTGGCAGGCACCGACCGGCGCGGCGCGATCGAGTTCGAGGGCGGCGCCAGCGTTCCGACCGTCGGTTCGCGGCCGCATCTGGACCGGTCGAAACTCCTACGCCGCGTCGACCGCCTGGCGGACTTCGCGGCGGCGTATCCCGGGCTGCTGCCCGAGTCCGTCCGCTCCGCACCGTTCCTCGCCGGCCTGCGCGACACCCTGCCGGAACTACTGCGTCGCGAGTCGGACGCATGGGAACTGCTGCGCGGTGAGGCGGATCTGACGGCGCTGTGTCACTGGAATGCCAACGTGGACAACGCCTGGTTCTGGCGCGACGACCACGACGGCCTGCAGTGCGGCCTGATGGATTGGGGCTGCGTCGGGCGCATGAACGTGGCCATGGCGATCTGGGGCGCGATGTGCAGCGCGGAGACCGGCCTGTGGGACGACCAGCTGCGCGAGCTGCTGACCGGGTTCGCCCACGAGTTCCATCGCCACGGTGGCCCGAGCGTCGACGTCGACGTGCTGGTGCGGCACGTGCTGCTCTACGCGTCGGTGATGGGCATGACGTGGCTTCTCGACGTCCCCTCCTACGTCCGCTCGACGGTGCGCGACCTCGATGTGCACTCGACGCGGTTCGACCCGGCGATCCGCGACGTCGAGAGCGTGCGGTGCCGGCTGCAGATGATGATCAACGTCCTCAACCTCTGGGCGACGCACGGGGTCGACGGCATCCTGCCGACCTGAGCGCACGGTGTTTGCCTGCGACGCAGACACTGGCACGACATTTGCGTTGCATATGAAGAACTGGCACGCGAACCTGGGCGCATTAAATTGGAACTCGTAGCCAACGCAACGCAATTCTCGAGCCGGGAATTCGTGCAGCGGCGACGTCGATCAACGACACACCACCTCACCCAGGGAGAATCATGAAGTTCAGCCACCTCGCCACACTCGTCATCACCGGCGCGGCCGCCGCGGCCATCGCCACCGCACCCGCTGCGACTGCCGCCAGCGTCGGCGTCGATGCCGCGCCAACAGGAGCGACGATCACCCAACGCGACGGTCACGTGCACATTCACGCCACACCGCCGCCGGTGTCCGAGCCCCGCAGCTACGGCGATTTCGCGTCGCCGGCCCATCTTCTCGACAACGACTAGCGGGTGTCGCACGAGCGATGACCGAAGCG
>JAQSXQ010000510.1 GCA_029256565.1 Mycobacterium sp. | reverse complement strand
CCTGGGCCGGGCACGTTCGGCACGCCGTGGTCCAAGCTGACGCCCGACCGGCAGTCCGCCGTCATCGTGGCCGCCGAGGCCGCAGCGGACGATCTCTGCGGCTGAGCGCCTTAAAATCACGGGTGCGAGAAACCGGCCTGACATGACTCCAGCCGAGGACCCGTCGACACTCACGCCGTCCCAACAGAACGCCTGGCTCAACTACATGCGGGTGTACCACCGCCTGGAGTACGAGATGAATCGGCATCTGCAGACCGATTGCGGGTTGTCACTCGGCGACTACACGGTGATGAACGCGCTCTCGCACGCACCCGATCACCGCATGCAGCTCTCGGCACTGGCGAACACGATCGGCTGGGAGCGCAGCAGGCTCTCCCATCACCTGCGGCGGATGGCCCGCCGCGACCTGGTCGCGACGTCGCCCTCGGAGACCGACGGCAGGGGTACCGACGTCACGCTGACGCAGGCGGGATGGGAACGCCTGCGCGACGCCGCACCCAAACACGCGGCGTGGGTGCGACGGTCGTTCTTCTCCGACGTCGACAGCGCGCAGGAGGGCGCCCTCGCCGAGGTGCTCGCCGCCGTGTACGAGAACCTGCTGCGCGAGGGCACCCTGCCGCGGCCCGACATTCTCTAGACCTGGTTCGCGCCGCCGTCGACGAACACCTCGGAGCCGGTCATGAAGCTGCTGTCGTCTGAAGCGAGAAATGCCACGGCAGAGGCGATTTCGCTCGGGTTGCCGACGCGCCGCATCGGCACCGTCGCAGCCTGCCCGTCCAGGAGCGCCTGCTGCTGGTCGGCAGGCGCGAGTTCCCGCAGCCCGCGTGTCTCGATGGGGCCCGGTACGACGGTGTTGACGCGGATGCCGCGGTCGACGAGTTCGGCGGCCCAGGTGCGGCCGAACGACCGGATGGCTGCCTTGGACGCCGCGTAGGCGCCGAATGCGGGCCCACCCTTGGTGGCGGCCGTCGAGCCGGTCAGCACGACCGAAGCCCCGCGGTTGAGCAGCGGCAGCATCTTCTGCACCGTGAACACGGTGCCTCCGACGTTGCGGTTGAACGTATCCGCGAGACGCTCGGGCGTCTCGTCCTCCAGCGTCGCGAACTCGCCTCCGCCCGCGTTGGCGAAGAGGACGTCGAGTCCCTTGCCGTGCGCGGCGATCGCCTCGGCGAGATGGTCGAGGTCGGCGGCCACGGTGATGTCGCTACGGACACCGGTGGCGGCGTCGCCGATCGTTGCGGCGGCTTCGTCGACCGTGGCCTGATTGCGTCCCGTGATGAAGACGTGGGCGCCGTCGGCGGCGAGCCGCTGCGCGGCGGCCAGTCCGATGCCGGACGTTCCGCCGGTGACGAGTGCCGTCTTCCCGCTGAGCTTGGACATGTCGATCTCCTCGAGATTCGTCAGCGGCCGTTCCGCTGGTTCGACTGCCATAACTACGTGATATGTCACCTTTATTCCGACCGGCCTCCGCGCATCGGGACGACACAAGATCAATTAGGCCGTCTAGATGTGGTGTTCTGGATCACAAACCTCGGTATGATGTGTCCCGCATCACTTCCGGAGAGGATCGGTCATGATCGGAACGCACGACGACGGCTTGGAGAAATCCAAGACCGCACTTCCCCCCGCCGTCGGCGGATCGATCAACGGCATGCGCGTGCTGATGGGCCTGCTACTGCTCCTCATCGCCGTTGCAGCCATCAGCGGGATCGTGGTCGCACTCAGCAGCGGCCAGCCCACCGTGGCGTTCATCATCGGCCTGGTCTCGGTCGCCTTCTTCAGCCGCATCGGCTGCTAGCTCCCACCACCGCATAGTTCACCGGCCTTGACGTGGCCGGGGCATGATGTCGTCCATGCGCGTCGCATTGGCCCTCGGCAGCGGCGGAGCACGCGGATACGCCCACATCGGCGTCATCAACGAACTCCGCGACCGCGGGCACGAGATCGTCGGCATCGCCGGATCGTCCATGGGCGCACTGGTCGGCGGTCTGGAGGCCGCCGGGAAGCTCGACGAGTACGCCGATTGGGCAGGCACCCTGACCCAGCGCGCCGTGCTGCGTCTGCTCGACCCGTCACTGACCGCCGCGGGGGTATTGCGGGCGGAGAAGATCCTCGACGCCGTCCGCGAGATCCTCGGCGACCTCCTGATCGAGGACCTGCCCATCCCGTTCACGGCGGTCAGCACCGACCTGATCAGTGGGAAATCCGTATGGCTGCAACGCGGCCCGGTCGACGTGGCCATCCGCGCGTCGATCGCGATCCCGGGCGTCATCACCCCGCACGAACTCGACGGCCGGTTGCTCGCCGACGGCGGCATCCTCGACCCGCTGCCGATGGCGCCCATCGCCGCGGTGAACGCCGACGTCACGATCGCCGTCAGCCTCAACGGCGACGACCCGTTCCGACACGATCCGCCGGAGGGCCCGCGGCCGAGCGCCGAACTGCTGAACCGGATGTGGCGCAGCACCACGGCGCTGCTCGACTCCGCGACGGCGCGCACACTGCTCGAAACCCCTGCCGCACGAACGGTGTTGAGCCGCTTCAGCGCCTCCGCCGCCGCAGAAGCCGCCGCCGAGGACGCTGCCGGGGAGCTGACCGCCGGCGGGATGACGGCTGACTTGGGCCCCGTCCGCGACGCCGATCCGATGCCGGTGCCGCGGCTGGGCGGTTTCGAGGTGATGAACCGCGCCATCGACATCGCGCAGGCCGCGCTGATGCGGCACACGCTCGCCGCTTACCCACCCGATCTGCTCATCGAGGTACCCCGCACGACGTGCCGCAGCCTCGAGTTCTACCGCGCGAACGAGGTCATCGAGATCGGCCAGGAACTCGCGGCGCTGGCCCTCGACACGTTCGTCGACCGCCCCAGCGGCGACTCGTAGATTGGTTCAGGACAGCCCGAGGAACGCGGCCACCCTGGCCGCCTCGCGTCGGCCCTGAGCGCGCCCGGCTCGGGCGGACGGGATCCGGCACGCCGGGTCCAGGGGGTTGGGTCCGAACGCCTCGAGCGCGCCGTCGTCGGCGAAGACGGTGAGCGTATGGCCGTCGAAGGCGTCGATCTCCTGTCGTGCGCCGTCACCGAACGGCGACGGCGTGTTCTCTCCCGACGGCAGCAGCACGACCACGGTGTCGCAATCCG
>JAQSXQ010000509.1 GCA_029256565.1 Mycobacterium sp. | reverse complement strand
GGTCGTCACCGCCCCCGTCGACCCGACGGTCGGCGCGGCGCTGGCCGGCGCGGGCGCCAGGCCGTCGTCCCCGTCGTACCTCGACAGCTCACTCGACGTGCCGCTGCAGCAGGACTCGCAGGTGGCCCGCAGGCAGGACGCGCTCGCGGCGATGCTGTGGCGCGGGCTGCGACCCGCGACCGAGCCGCGCGCCGAGATCCTGGTGCCACCCATGGTGTGGGACCTGCAGCAGGACGACGCCGCAGCCCTGCTGTCCGCGCTGGCGACGTCGATCAACTCGGGCCTTGCGGCGCCGCGGCCGCTGCCGACGGTGATCGCCGAGACCCTCGCCACCGCCCCGGCCACCGAGCAGCCTGCCCCCGCCGACACCCTCGGCAACGCGCGCGCCCGATTCGGCGACGGCGTCATCTCTGCGGTCGCCGGTGCGTCCGGCCGGCTGTGGGGTCTGACGGCGGCGCTGACCACCGACGAGCGCACGGGCCTCACCGGTACCGAGTACACCGCGCCGCTGCGCGAGGACATGCTGCGCGCACTGAGCCAGTCGGTACCCCCCGACGCGCGGAACGGCTTGGCGGAGCAGCGGATCCGGCGAACCGCCACGACCGTCGACGACCTGTTCAATGCCGTCACCATCGTCAACCCCGGCGGTTCGTACACGCTGGCCACCGAGCGCAGCCCGCTGCCACTGGCTCTGCGCAACGACCTGCCCGTACCGATCCGCGTCCGCCTCGACGTCGACGCCCCGCCCGGGATGACCGTCACCGACATGGGCGAGATCGTGCTGCCGCCGGGCTTCCTGCCGCTGCGGGTGCCGGTCGAGGTGCACTTCACCCAGCGCGTCGCGGTCGACGTGTCGCTGCGCACGGTCGACGGCCTCTCCCTCGGCGAACCCGTGCGACTGTCGTTGCACTCCAACGCCTACGGCAAGGTCCTGTTCTTCATCACGCTGTCGGCGGGTGCGGTGCTGTTCCTGCTGGCCGGACGCCGCCTGTGGCACCGCTTCCGCGGCCAACCCGACCGCGCCGATCTCGACCGGCCGCCCCGCCCGACCGCTGCCGACGACTCGCCCGATCCGGTCGACACGGCCATCGCCTACGGCCCGGACGAGCGGTGACGACACCTCGGCGGCCACCACCGGCGCCGCCACGTCAGCGGATTCCCCGCGGGCCCGCTCCACGCCGACGCGCAGGCCAGGTCGCGGGCCCCCAGTTCCGCAAGGAGCTGTCCGACTCCGCCGTCGTGTCCCGGTCGTGGGGCATGGCGTTCGCGACGCTGATCAGTCGCATCACCGGCTTCATCCGCATCGTGCTGCTTGCGGCGATCCTCGGCGCGGCGCTCTCCAGCTCGTTCACGGTGGCCAACCAGCTACCCAACCTCGTCGCCGCACTGGTGCTCGAGGCGACGTTCACCGCGATCTTCGTCCCCGTACTCGCGCGTGCCGAACGCGACGACGCCGACGGCGGAACGGCTTTCGTGCGCCGGCTCGTCACGCTGGCCACCGCGCTGCTGCTGCTGGCCACGATCGCATCGGTCGCCGCGGCACCGCTGCTGGTGCGCCTCATGCTGGGGTCCGAGACCCTGGTGAACGAGCCGCTGACCACGGCATTCGCGTATCTGCTTCTGCCACAGGTGATCTTCTACGGCCTGACGTCGGTGTTCATGGCGATCCTGAACACCCGCAACGTGTTCGGGCCACCGGCGTGGGCACCCGTGATCAACAACCTGGTCGCGATCGCCACGCTCGGTGTCTACGTCCTGGTCCCCGGCGAGATGTCACTCGACCCCGTCGAGATGGGCAACGCCAAGCTGCTGGTCCTCGGCATCGGCACCACGCTCGGCGTGGTCGCACAGGCGGCGGTGCTGCTGCTGGCGATCCGACGCGAGCGCATCAGCCTGCGGCCGCTGTGGGGCATCGACGACCGGCTCAAGCAGTTCGGCACCATGGCCGCCGCGATGGTGCTCTACGTGCTGATCAGCCAGGTCGGCCTGATCGTGGGCAACCAGATCGCCTCCAGCGCAGCCGCTTCGGGCCCGGCGATCTACAACTACGCGTGGCTGATCCTGCAACTCCCCTTCGGCATGATCGGCGTCACGGTGCTCACCGTGGTCATGCCGCGACTGTCGCGCAACGCCGCGGCCAACGACACGCCAGCGGTGCTGGGCGACCTGTCCCTGGCCACGCGGCTCACGATGGTCACGCTGATCCCGATCGTGGCCTTCATGACCGTCGGCGGCCCCGCCATCGGCAGCGCACTGTTCTCCTACGGCAACTTCGGCGAGACCGACGCCGGCTACCTGGGCATGGCGATCACGCTCTCGGCCTTCACGCTGATCCCGTATGCACTGGTGCTGCTGCAACTCCGGGTGTTCTACGCCCGCCAGCAGCCGTGGACGCCGATCGCGCTGATCCTCGTCATCACCGCGGTGAAGATCCTGGCCTCACTCGCCGCACCCCACCTCACCGACGACCCCCAACTCGTCGCCGGATACCTCGGCCTCGCCAACGGCCTCGGCTTCCTGGCCGGCGCGACGGTCGGACATCTGGTGCTGCGCGCCAACCTTCGCCCGCCCGACGGCAGGCTGATCGGATTACCGGTGCTGCGGACGATCCTCGTCGCGATCGCCGCGTCGCTCGGCGCGGGTCTGATCGCACACGTCGTGGACCAGCTGCTCGGCCTCGAGTCGCTCACCACGAACAGCGGCGCGGGCGGCTCGCTGCTGCGGCTGCTGGTGCTCGGATTGATCATGGTGCCGATCATCGCGGCGGTGCTGCTCGCGGCAAAGGTGCCCGAGGCGCAGTCGGCACTGGCCTTCGTCAGACGGCGCCTCGGAGCTAGCTCGCCGGCGCCCGCGACGCCGCCGATGCCCCCCGTCCGACCGCGTCCGAGCAGCACGGTCCCGTACTCTGAGCACAGGAATTCGCACCCGTTACCACCGCGTCAATATGGGCCGGTCAGACGGGTAGCGCCTCCGGCAGGGGTTGCCGGAGGAAGGCCGTGGAGAGGACCAGCGGTGACGAACGACCCCGCAGGCGGACCCGCGACCGGCGCCGACAGCGGCGCGACCACACGCATCCCGCGCCCGTCGGCCGACGACTTCGAGCCCGACGTGCCCACCGAGGTGAGCCAGCCGCCCTCGGGCAG
>JAQSXQ010000508.1 GCA_029256565.1 Mycobacterium sp. | reverse complement strand
GCCCCGGCGGGGGCAGCAGTGCCGACGATCGCGGCCGCTACCAGGGTGGCGAACACGCCGGCCAGGGAGAACTTCCTCATGAACGTCGAAACGCCGCCAGGCCCTGCGGAATTCCGAGGGCTACTCAGACCGGCTACTTGAAGCGCGCGTAGCAGAGGTCACGATTGCCGGACAGGCCCGACCGGTACGCGACGATGCGTGTGAATCCTGCGGGCACGGTCTGGCTTTCGACGTTGCTTGCGGCGAGACCGTTGGTGAGCAGCCCGGCGACGGCTTCGTCGAGGTCGCCGGCGGTCAGGCTGAGGCTCCGCCCGTCGGGGGTGGCGATCGAGTCGGCCATCGCGGCCTGGGCGACGCCGGTGAGGCAGGCCGTCCGCAGTGCCGCGACGGGCGTGTCCAGCGGGTCGCCGTTCTCGTGCTGGACGGCAAGTGCGTACCGCGACGTCAGCACGGACAGGGCCGTGTTGTCACCCTGCAGCAGAACGTAATTCGACTCGTCGGCGGGCGAGCCCAGCTGTTGCATCGAGCCGACGTCGGCCCAGATGCTGTTCGTCGCCGGGCAGTACGACGCCGGGGGACTGGGCGGAACGTCCGTACACGGAGCGGGTTCGTACGTCAGCGTCGGCGGCTGCGCCGGCCGGTACACCTCGCCCAGCACGTCCATCAGCAGGGACAGGGTGCCCTCGTCGAGTGGCACCTCGCCGGTCTGCACGTATCCGGTGTCGTCGAGCGGCAACTCCATCGGCAGGTCACCGCGGCGCTGCGCGATCTCGTCGAAGTCGATGGCGGCGCACTCCGACGCCCCGGCCATGAAGCCCATCTGAAAGGCGCTCACGCGGTCGAGCGCGGTGCCATGGCCATCCTCGAGCAGGTCCTGGTCTTCCGGGCCCAGGATCGGGTCGCGCAATGTAATAGCGGCGGCGAGAACGTGATTCAGGCCATCACCCGTCGACAGGTCGAAGCGGGGCGAGTTGCCCTCCGCGACCCAGCGGATGTAGGTGCCCGCGAAGCAGTCGGCCTGCTGCTCCAGGACGATCACCGGGGTGTCTTCGTTGACGAGACCGGCCATGTGCTGAATCGCGTGCCCGTACTCGTGTGCCATGAGCGCCGCGATCGACACGTCGCCGAAGAACTCGCGGCCGATGGGCACCATGACGCCGCGGTCCCACGCCAGGATGTCGCCCCCGGGGCAGTAGAACGCGTTCGGTTCGTCGTAGGTGCCGGTGCCGCACACCGCCGGGCTCGACGGATCCTCCGAGTCGTAGGACAGCAGGTTCTCGATGGGGGTGAACTGGCCGGCGAGCGCACCGGCGTAGTTCTGCTGCCAGAAGTCGACGATGTCGTTGACCGACAGCAGCGCGAGCCGGTCGACGTCGCCGCCGTCACCGTTCTGCACCTCGCCGGTCGGGTCGGGCGAGTCGTCCTTGACGCCGCTGGGGCCATCCTCTGCGGGCAGCCCACCCACGCGGAACGGGTCGTAGAGGTTCGACACCGCTCGGCCCTGCGTGACCGACGAGCAGCCGGCGACGAGGAGCACCACACACGAGGCGGCGACCGCCATCAACACTGCGCTGCGTCGAAACATGTCCTGACGATCTGTCGGTCCTGAGGTGAGCCAACAGAGATTAACCCTCGGGTCGGCTCGGCAGGGGGTCGAGATCGTCCTCGTCGCGATCGCAGCCGACACAAATACCCCGGTCACGGCCACTCAAACGCCCCATGATCACTTTTTCGGCGAGTATCGAAGCAGTGAAAGTCGGCTCTTAGCAGTCCATTAGACGCTGTTCCCCAAGGCCTTAGTTTTGCGCCCTAGCGTTGAAGTCAACGACGAGACGGGGGCGACATGACCACCACGATCCAAGACTTCAGCTACGGCACGTCCTCCAACGAATGCGACCGCGCGCTGGTTCGGGCCTACAGCCGGCAGCTCGCGACGGTCGTCAGCGTCAGCGGCGGGGTCGACTCGGGCAACTGGGACTTCGTGGCCGCGCGCGTCGGCCGCCACGTACTCGAGGACGACGTGCTCCTCGATCTCGGTGGCGTCGACGCCGCCAGCCCGGAATGCCGCGACCTGCTGTACTTCGTCGACGATGCCTGCCGGGCGGCGGGCGTGGACTGGGTGCTGGTCGCCGCCGAGGAACTCATCGACGGCATCGGGCTGATGGGCGAAGACCTCACCTGCGCGGTCGCACGCTCGGTCCGCGAAGGGCTGCGCTACTTCGCCGACGTCTCCGGCGCTCGCCGGCAGGCGCTGCTGCCGCTGCTGGACCGGACCGCGTAACCCTCACCTCAGCACGCCGCGCAGCACCAGTTCGGCGAGGTCGCGTGCGGCGCGGTCGGTGTCCCTGACCCGTCGCACGCACACCGCGTACCAGGCGCCGCCCGCGATGACGTCCATCAGCGTGTCCGCGTCCACGGCTCGGGCCGTGCCCTCGCCCACCGCGGCGTCCAGACGTTCGGCCAATTGGCTGCGTGCCGCGGCCTCCAAGCGGTCGCTCAACAGTCGGCGCATCCGTCGGTCGGAACGGAGATCGACGAGCACGCCGGGAATGGCCTCGCGCACCACCGGGTCGCCGTACATGCGGATGGCGCCGCGGCACAGTCGGGTGACCTCCGCCTCGAAGTCGTCCTCGGGTGCTTCTGGTCCCAGGTCGGGGAACGCCGCCTCGTGGACCAGTTGCGCCTTCGAGGTCCACCGCCGGTAGATCGCCGGCCTGCTCACCCCGGCCGTCGCGGCGATCAGGTCGATGGTGGTGGCGGAGTATCCGCGCTCGATCAGCAGGGCGCGGGTGGTGGCCAGCACCGCCTCGTCGATCGCCGGGTCCCGGCGCGAGCCTTGCCTGCGGTGTCGTGGCGCTGCGTCGACGTCCGCCATTCGCCCTCCATCCGCGTGCGTTGTCGATACAGTCTGTCACGACAAACGCCTGTCACCCAAGCGACGTCGAGAGGCACTTCGATGACGAACGGACTGCACCGGGAATTGGCCGACATCGGCCAGGATGGGTTGCACCTCTACACCTGCCCACTGTGTGAAGCCATGTGCGGGTTGGAGATTCAGGTCCGCGACGGTCACGTCGCCGGCGTCCGGCCCAACCGTGAGGACGTGTGGAGCCGCGGGCACATCTGCCCCAAGGGCGCGTCGCTGGGCGC
>JAQSXQ010000507.1 GCA_029256565.1 Mycobacterium sp. | reverse complement strand
ACGCCCAGGTTGCTCACCACGCGGTACACGTTGGCGAAGCGGAACGCTGGGTTCTCGGGATCGACCTTGTCCCAGCCGATGCCCGACACGATGTCGACCGACTCGCCGAAGACGCGCGTCGAGTGGGCGCCCACCCAGTAGCTCGTGGCGTGGTTGATCGAGTTGCCCGGTGCGCCGCGCACGCCGAACATCTGGCGCTTGGGATGCTGGATCGGACCGAACGCCGACAGGTTCTGGTTGCCGTAGCGGTCGATCTGGTTGGCGCCCATCACCACGTGGCGCCGGCCCCAGGTCAGGGTCTCGAAGACGCGGCCGAACGGCATCCAGCCCTCGATGGCGCCGGTCGCGCCGAGTGCAGGGGTGTCGGCCAGGATGCGGGCCTCGCCGTCGGTCAGCACGATGTCGGGGGAGAACGTCAGCCGCGCCAGGCGCGCGCCGATCGACACCATGTTCGCCATCGGGCTGACCATGATCTCGCCTGCGTCGCGGAACAATTCGGCGCACGCGACCGCGCACACCTCGGCTCGGGTCACGGAGATCACTTGGATGCCTCCTTCGCTGCGGCCTGCTCTTCGGCGAACGTGCGGACGGCGGCCTGGTAGTCGGCCTCGCTCCCCGACAGATAGGTGCTGACGAACTCCGCCCAGGTCTCGTCGGTGGCGGCGGCCTCGGCGTAGTGCCGCTGGAACTTCTCGTCGCGACGGTAGTCCGGCTCTGCGGTGGTGAAGTGCGCGCCGTTGGGTGCCTCGACGACGGTGTCGACCATCATCCGGTTGATCAGAAGTGCCTGCGGTGGAACCGACTTCACCAGTTCCTCGGTCGACACGACGCGGTCGACGCTCATCAGGCGCTGCTGCGCCGACATGAGGAAAAGGTCGTCGAAGTACGGGTCGATGCCGGTATAGGCCGCGTTGCCCTTCTCGTCACCGACGTTCAGGTGCACGAACGCCGCGTCGAGGTTCAGCGCGGGCATGGCGACGAGTTCCTCGTGATGATCCCCGGTGGGATACGGAGACTTCACCGTCTTGAGTTCGTCACCCCAGAACCTGCGGACGTCGCTGCCGAGCCCGGCGCGGATCGGGAGGAACGGAAGTCGTTGTGCGGCAGCCTGCAATCCGCAGCGCAGCATGCCCTCGTCCATCTCGCGCGCCTCGATGGCGCCGGTGGTGCGAGCCTTGGCGAACCACGGGTCGTAGAACGGCGGCGAGTCGAGCGAGACGAAACCGTAGTAGACGCGCTTGACCTTGCCCGCCGAGCACAGCAGGCCGAGATCGGGTCCGCCGTAGGTCACCACGGTCAGGTCGGTGACGTCGGTGCGCAGTAGTGCCCGGATGAACGCCATCGGCTTGCGGCGCGATCCCCAACCGCCGATGCCGATGGTCATGCCGCTCTCGATCGACGAGACGGCCTCGTCGAGCGTCGTCCTCTTGTCTGCCACTATTTCGTTCCCTTGTCGGTCCCAGCGAAGGCATCGCGATGCTCGTCAGCGACGCCCGCCAGGTTCAGTTCGAAGGTGAAGCCCTGCTCCATGCGGTACCTCGCGTTGGGCGGCTGCACGTCGATGAGGTTCAGCGCCTCCTTCGCCGCGCGGATCACCCTGGTGTCCTTGGCGGCGATGTCGCGGGCCACCCGCAGCGCGGACTCGTCGAGGTCGGCGCGCGGAACGACCTCGTGCACCGACCCGAAGTGATGCAGCGTGGCGGCGTCGACGGTCGCGGCGGTGAAGAACAGTCGGCGCATCATGTGCTGCGGCACCAGTCGCGAAAGATGGGTGGCTGCACCGAGTGCGCCCCGCTCCACCTCGGGCAGACCGAATTTCGCGTCTTCGGAGGCGACGATGACGTCGGCGTTCCCGACCAGTCCGATGCCGCCGCCGACGCAGAACCCGTTGACCGCGGCGACGACGGGCACCTCGCACTCGTACACCGCGCGGAAGGCGTGGAAGCAGCCGCGGTTGGCGTCGATGAGCGCCGTGAAGCCCTCGGTGTTCTGCATTTCCTTGATGTCGACGCCGGCGTTGAAGCCGCGGCCCTCGGCGCGCAGGATCACCACGTGCGTGCTGGTGTCGCGGCCGGCTGCGGTGATGGCGTCGCCGAGTTCGAACCAGCCACGCGACGGGATCGCGTTGACGGGTGGGTAGTCGACGGTGACCGAGACGATGCCCGGTTCCACGGTTTTCGAGGTGATGGTCATGCGGACTCCTGAGCTGACTACCTAAGCAAGCACTTGCTTGGTACGCTAGCACAGTGAGTGACGCCACTGGAATCAATCTGCGACTCGATGGCCGGGTGGTCCTCGTGACCGGTGGCGTGCGTGGCGTCGGGGCCGGAATCAGCGCGGTCTTCGCCGACCAGGGCGCCACGGTCGTCACCTGCGCGCGTAGGCCGGTCGAGGGCAGCCCCCACGAGTTCCACGCCTGCGACATCCGCGACGACGAGGCCGTGAAGGCGCTCGTCGATGGGATCGTCGAGAAGCACGGACGTCTCGACGTCGTCGTCAACAACGCCGGTGGATCGCCCTACGTGGCCGCAGCGGATGCATCGGCGCGGTTCAGCACGAAGATCGTCGAACTCAACCTGCTGGCCGTGCTGTCGGTGTCGACGCACGCCAACGCCGCCATGCAGCAACAAGATTCGGGCGGGTCGATCGTCAACATCACCAGCGTCAGCGGGCGTCGACCGACCCCGGGGACGGTCGCCTACGGCGCCGCGAAGGCGGGCGTGGAGAACATGACCACCACGCTGGCCGTCGAATGGGCGCCGAAGGTGCGCGTCAACTCGGTGGTCGTCGGCATGGTCGAGACCGAACAGTCCGAACTGTTCTACGGCGACGCCGACTCGATCGCCGCCATCTCGCGCAACGTGCCGCTCGGCAGGCTCGCCAAGCCGTCCGACATCGGCTGGGCCACGGCGTTTCTCGCATCCGAGGCGGCGTCGTACATCAGCGGTGCGTCACTCGAGGTGCACGGTGGCGGCGAACCGCCGCACTACCTGTCCACCACCACCGCCGACATCAAGTAGAAGGAGACACGACATGGGACTGCTCGACGGCCGCGTGGTCATCGTCACGGGCGCAGGCGGCGGCATCGGCCGCGCACACGCGCTGGCATTCGCCGCGGAGGGCGCCCGCGTGGTGGTCAACGACATCGGCGTGGG
>JAQSXQ010000506.1 GCA_029256565.1 Mycobacterium sp. | reverse complement strand
GCGCCGGCACGCTCGCTGACCCGCACCAGCGTCGTCATCAGCGCGACTTCCTCGACCTGCTCCTTGAGGAACCACTGCATGAACTGCTCGCCGAGGTAGTCGCCCTCGTCCCGTGCGACGGCCGCGAGCCTGCTGATCTGCTCGGTGACCGTGCGCTCCTGGTCGAGTGCCAGTCGCAGCGCCTCGGTGGGCGAGCCGAACGTGTTGCGGACCGGCTCGGTGCCCGGGATCTCGACGGCGACGTCGCGGTCGATCAGGTACTGCACGAGCATCATCGCGTGGTTGCGCTCGTCGAGCGCCTGGGCGTAGAAGTGCTTGGCCAGCTGGGGCAGGTCGTCACCATCGAAGTGCACGGCAATCGCGATGTATTGCTGTGACGCGGTGAACTCGTTCCGGATCTGCTCCTGCAGCAGGTGGTGGAACTTGGTGTCGAGTGTGGTCGAGTCAGCCATGGAGTCGAAGATACTGCAGGTCAGAGGGCATTGTCATCAAAGGTATGCCTAATTCAGGCGAGCTTTGCCTAAGTCAGGTGAGGGTAAGTTGACCGTGGTGAGTGAGTTTGCTCACTGGCTGCGGGCGTCAGGGTTGGCCGGCATCGAGGACGTCCTGCGGCACCTCGTCGTCGGCGGCCAGCGCAGCGAACAACCTGCCTGCTGCCTCGTCGTCCCACACCACGACGGATCCCGCGCCGCCGTCGGTGAAGTCGCTGATCGGGACGGTGGTGGTGGTGATCGAACCGTGCAGGGCCCAGGCCAGTCGCGCGAGATCCCACACGTGCGCACCCTCGTCGACGGTCACGGCGCCGGACGCAGCGGTCGCCATCGGATACCAGCGCAGGGGATTCGCGAGCACGCCCGGGCTGGCGGCGCGCTGCATCAGCGTCGACATGAACTCGCGCTGGTTGACCATGCGATCGAGGTCGGCCCGCGGGGTCGCGCGCGTCCGGACGTAGCCGAGCGCGTTGCGACCGTCGAGTTCCTGGCAGCCGGCAGGCAGGTCGATTCCGGCCAGGGGGTCGCTGATGGGCTCGGGCGGGCACATGGTGACGCCACCGACCGCGTCGACCATGTCGGCGAACCCGTCGAACCCGATCTCCGCATAGTGGTCCAGACGCATCCCGGTGGCCTCCTCGACCGTCTGCGCCAGCAGGGGGGCGCCGCCGACGGAGAACGCGGCGTTGATCTTGTCCTCGCCGTAGCCGGGTATCGACACGTACGAGTCGCGGGGGATCGACACCATGGTCGTGGGCGCGCTGGACATCAACCCGGGCACGTGGACGAGCAGGATCGTGTCCGTGCGCCCGTTGCCGACGTCGCCGCCGGTGGCGAGTTCCGCCTGCTGCTCGGGGCTGAGGTCCTGCCGACTGTCGGATCCGACGAGCAGCCACGTCGTGCCGCTGCCCGCGGCGGGGCGCTCCGCGTAGTTCGCGAGCGCAGGGATGCGGCGCAGATGGGTGTCGATCCAGAAGCCGGTGCCCACGAAGGCCGCGACGAAGACCAGCAGCAGCGTCAGCACGATCCGGCCCCAGTGCCGCTTGCGCTTCGGCTTGGACTTCGGCGGCGCGGGCGGTGGCGGGACGGGCCGCGCGGGGGGACGGGCTGCCGCGCGCGGCGGCTGGGGTGGCGGTGGGCGACGCGGCGGCTGCACCGGCGGGGGAAGGTGGCGGGGCGGCTGTTGCCTTGGCGGGGGCTGCCTCGGCGGTGGTGGAGGCGGCGGCGCCGGCATGGGGCGCGGGGGTGGCCGCCGAGCCGGCGGTGGAGCGATCGGCTGCGTGGCGTCGGGCCGCGCGGGAAACCGGGGGTCCCGGCGGATCACCTGCGGCTCCTCCCGTGGCGGCCGCGGCCGGCGTGGGTCGGGAGGATGGGTCACGAGGATGAACCTAGCCAGCCGAGATGACCCGCGGCCAGCGCGTAGCCGACGAACGCCACGGCATCGATCACCCCGTGGGCGACCACCAACGGCCACAGGCGCCCGGTGCGCTGCCAGACGAAGCCGAACACCAGGCCCATCACGATGTTGCCGACGCCCGCGCCGAACCCCTGGTAGAGGTGATAGAGGCCGCGCAGCACGCTCGAAGCGACCAGGACGACGACGGGCGTCATGCCGAGCTGCCGCAGTCGCGTCATGAGGAAGCCGACGACGATGATCTCCTCGGCCCAGCCGTTCGCGAACGCCACCGCGAGCAGGACCGGAATCCGCCACCACGTGTCGTTGAGTTCGGCGGGTTCGACCTCCACGCCGATGCCGAGCATGCGTCCTACGACGTAGAGGCCGAGCCCGGGCAGGCCGATGAGCGCGGCGAGGCCGAGGCCGCCGAGCAGGTCGGGTTTGAGGCGGAACCGACCGAGCCCGATCGTCGCTGGCCCGATTCCGCTGCGCCACAACAGGAACAGCCCGAGGCAACCCCACGCCAGCAGCTGGAAGACCGATGCCAGGTTCAGGCCCAGGTCGATCAGGTCGATCGGCGACCGGCGCGGGTTCAATGCCACGGTCTGGCCGGACAGGCCGAGGATCACGGCCTCGGTGAGGCGCAGCAGTGCGGTGTAGGCCGACAGGCCGAACGTCACCGCGAGGACGACGGCGATCTCGATGCGGATCGCGCGTCGCGGCGGGGCGATGAAGTCGTCGGACGGCTCGGTCACCGCAGCCACGGTAGTGCGAAGAAGAAGGGGGCCTAGATGCGGCGCGCGCGCAGCCCGTTGAGGAAGGGGCAGCCCATCAGGACGCGGATCGCCTGGCTGAGCCCGGTCACGTCGTCGACGGGCTTGGCGAACGGCAGCCGCACGTCGTGGTCGCCGTCGACGTCCTCGACGCGCAGCTGCACGCCGTAGCGGTCAAGCCCCAGCGGGCGGACGCGGCCGCCGCGGAGCGGGGTGGGAAGGCGCTCGGCCAGCCGGTCGACGACCTCGCGATGCGCCGACTCGAGGTGCTGCAGCCAGCAGGACTCCAGCGTGCAGAACGGGTCCGGCTCCGCTTCGAGCAGCGTGCTGAGCCCCACCGACTCGGCGCCGGTGGAGTCGGCGACCACGACGGACTCGATCTCCAGCCGGACCAGCGCGTAGGGGGTGTCGCCGTTCGAGGCATCGTCGGTGCCGGTATTCACCTGCAGTAGAGCGGGATTGGGGTTGGCGGTCGCAATCAGGTCGAGCAGGCCGGAGAC
>JAQSXQ010000505.1 GCA_029256565.1 Mycobacterium sp. | reverse complement strand
ACGACGTGCTGCAGCATCTCCGAGATCGTGATGCCCGCCTGATCGGCGGTGCGGCGCTCCCGGCGGTCGCGAAGACGCGGTACCAGCACCGCTCCGACCGCTGCGCCGAGCGCCAGCGCGAGCAGTGCCACGACTGCCGTCAACAGCAGTGCGGACGCCACACTCACGGGCAAATCGTACGCACCGGGTGAACGTCATCCCAGCAGCGTGCGGCCAATTCGGGACAAGTCACAAACGCAAAGACAGGAGTTCGGTCGCCGTTCACCCGAGTTCACCCGCTGTTCGCCACGGAGGTCCGTTGGCGCCGGTGTTACTTGGCGCCCTGGGCGGCCACCGCGGCCGCACCCGCGGCGGCAGCGTCCGGATCGAGGTACCGGCCACCGGGAACGGTGGGCTTGAGATCCGCGTCGAGTTCGTAGACCAGCGGGATGCCGGTCGGGATGTTGAGCCCGACGACGTCGGCGTCGGACATCCCGTCGAGGTACTTGACCAGCGCGCGCAGCGAGTTGCCGTGCGCGGCGATCATCACGGTCCGGTCGGCGCGCAGGTCCGGCACGATCGTCTGCTCGTAGTACGGCACGAAGCGTGCCACCACGTCGGCGAGGCACTCGGTGAGCGGGCCGCCGTCGATGTCGGCGTACCGCGCCTCGGCGTCCTGGCTGAACTCGCTGCCCTTCTCGATCGGCGGGGGCGGCGTGTCATAGCTGCGGCGCCACGCCATGAACTGCTCTTCGCCGTACTTCTCCTTGGTCGCCGCCTTGTCGAGACCCTGCAGCGCGCCGTAGTGCCGCTCGTTGAGCCGCCAGTTGCGGTGCACCGGGATCCAGTGCCGGTCGGCCTTGTCCAGCGCGAGGTTGGCGGTGGTGATGGCCCTGCGCAGCAGCGAGGTGTACAGCACGTCGGGCAGGACGCCCTCGGCGGCGAGCAGCGTGCCGCCGCGCGCGGCCTCGGCCCTGCCCTTGTCCGTGAGGTCGACGTCCACCCAACCGGTGAACAGATTCAGCGCGTTCCATTCGCTCTCGCCATGGCGGAGCAGCACCAGCGTGGCCATGCCGCCCATCCTGTCACGGAGTCAGCGGTCGGACTCAGTGGTGTTGTCCGATGCCATGTCAGTCGTCGTCGTGGTCCTCGATGAGGTGCTCGAACGCCTTGAGGTTCTTCAACGACTCGCCGCGGGCGACGCGCCACTCCCATTCCTTCTGGATCGAGGTGCGGAAACCCAGTTCCAGCAAGGTGTTGAAGTCGGCGTCGACGGCCTCGAGCACCTGGCCGAGCACGCGGTCCACCTCGTCGGGCGTCACGGCGTGCAGCGCCATGTGCCCCACCAGGTAGATGTCGCCGACCTTGTCCAGCGTGTAGGCCACGCCGTACAGCTTGCGGTTGCGACGCAGCATGAAGCCGTAGACGCCCTCGTTGTTCTCGTCGGGCCGACGGCAGACGAACGCCTCGACCCGCACCGAGTGCTCGCCGATGCGCAGGAAGGTGTTCGTCTTGAGCTTGCGCTCCCCGGGCAGCGCCACCACGACGCCGGGTTGTCCGTTGCTTGCGCTCTCGTGGAACGTGTACTCGAGATCGTGCTCGGAGAGCGTGTTCTCGATGGTCTGGCGGACGTCCTCGGTGACGCTCATGCGCGCACTCCGCGTCGGATCGAGAGCCGGCGCCGGTCTCGCCGCGGCGGCGCTTCGATGCGCTGATGCCGCGCCCGGTAGTCGGTGATGGCGTGGCCGTAGCTGGCCAGCAGCCCGTCGACGGTGTGGCCCCAGGAGAAGGTCGCGGCGTGCGCCTGGGCGGCCGACGACATCGCCTGGCGGTCGCCGTCGAGGACGCCCTGGATCGCGGCGGCCCAGTCGTCGGCCTCGTGCGTGGCGACCAATGTTCCCGTGACGCCGTCGCGCACGGCGACGGGCAGACCGCCGACGGCAGCGGCGACCACGGGGGTGCCGCATGCCTGCGCCTCGACGGCCACCAGCCCGAACGATTCGGCATGGCTGGGGATGGCCACCACGTCGGCGGCGCGATAGACGTCGACCAGGCGGTCACGGCTCTGCGGGGGGAGGAAGGTCACCCGGTCGGTGATACCCAGCTCTTCGGCAAGCCGAACCAATCCCTCGGGATTGGCGGCGCTGCCGGTATCGGCGCGCGTGACGACACCCGATCCGGACGCACCGCCTGCGATCACGACCCGCACTCCCGGGAGTTTTGCCACGGCACGCAGCAGCACGTCGGGCGCCTTGAGCGGCTGGATGCGGCCCACGAACGCGACGATCGGCTCGTCGCCGGGGATGCCGAGAACGGCACGGGCGGCGCGCTTGTCGCCAGGGGTGAACATCGCGAGGTCGACGCCGGGGTGCACCACGTCGATGCGCTCGGGATCGGCGCGATGCAGTGAAACCAGTTCCCGCGCTTCGTATTCGGTGTTGACGATCAGGCGGTCGGCCTCGTCGACCACCTGCTGCTCACCGACCGACCGCAGTGGCGGCTCGGGCCTGTCCCCCTCGGCCAGCGACGCGTTCTTCACCGCGGCCAGGGTGTGCGCGGTGTGGACGAGCGGTACGGCCCAGCGGTCGCGGGCCAGCCAGCCCACCTGACCGGAGAGCCAGTAGTGGGAGTGGACGACGTCGTAGTACCCGGGTTCGTGGGTGGCCTCGGCGCGCAGCACGCCCGCGGTGAACGCGCACAGCTGAGTCGGCAGGTCGTTCTTGTCGAGCCCCTCGAACGGGCCTGCGACGACGTTGCGCACCAGCACCCCGGGCGCGACCCGCACGATCGGTGGATCGGTCGACGCGGTGGCCCTGGTGAAGATCTCGACGTCGACGCCGCGACGGGCGAGTTCCAGCGCGCTCTGCAGCACGTAGACGTTCATGCCGCCGGCATCACCGGTTCCCGGCTGCGCCAGGGGCGAGGTATGGACCGACAGGACGGCGACGCGCACACCCCATCCTTACACCGGTGCGGATCCGGCCTCGTCGGCCGGTCGGCGCTCAGGCCGACTCGGGCCGCCTGCTCTGGGCGCGCCGCATGGCGCCGATGGGGTCGGCGTAGAGCCCGCCGAGCGAGACCACGCCAGCGCCGGCCTCCTGGATGCGGTTGCCGAACGACGTCACGCGGATGTCGCGGGCACCGAGCACCGACCGCTGCGCGAACGCGGACTCGACGAGCGGGAA
>JAQSXQ010000009.1 GCA_029256565.1 Mycobacterium sp. | reverse complement strand
GCGGCCGTCGGTAAATCCCGTGCAGGGGTGTGGCGGTCTGTGCCAAACCATTAAGTTGGCAGGTAGTGCGAACCCCGCTGGGCCGGCGTGCCGGCTCCGGGCAGTGACAGATCGACCGGACAACGATTCGTAAGGCGGACCGAACTCATGGCCAATCCCTTCAGCAAGGCGTGGAAGTACCTGATGGCGCTGTTCAGCTCCAAGGTCGACGAGTACGCCGATCCGAAGGTGCAGATCCAGCAGGCCATCGAGGATGCCCAGCGGCAGCACCAGGCGCTGACCCAGCAGGCCGCCCAGGTGATCGGCAATCAGCGTCAGCTCGAGATGCGGCTCAACCGCCAGCTCGCCGACATCGAGAAGCTTCAGGTCAACGTCCGCCAGGCCCTGACCCTGGCCGACCAGGCCGCGGCCAACGGCGATGCGGCCAAGACCAACGAGTACACCAACGCCGCCGAGGCCTTCGCCGCCCAGCTGGTGACCGCGGAGCAGAGCGTCGAGGACCTCAAGGCGCTGCACGACCAGGCGCTGCAAGCCGCAGGCCAGGCCAAGAAGGCCGTCGAGCAGAACGCCATGGTGCTGCAGCAGAAGATCGCCGAGCGCAGCAAGCTGCTCAGCCAGCTCGAGCAGGCCAAGATGCAGGAGCAGGTCAGCGCGTCGCTGCAGTCGATGAGCGAACTCTCGGCGCCCGGCAGCACGCCCAGCCTCGACGAGGTCCGCGACAAGATCGAACGTCGCTACGCCAACGCCATGGGCGCGACCGAACTCGCACAGAACTCCGTGCAGGGTCGAATGATGGAGGTGCAGCAGGCCAGCGTGCAGATGGCCGGCCACTCGCGCCTCGAGCAGATCCGCGCGTCGATGCGCGGGGATTCACTGGCTGCCGGCGGGTCCACCGCGACCCCCGCCACGCCTGCCACCAACCCTCCGGCAGCCGCGCCGGAGAACCCGCTGTCGCAGTAACCCGATGAGTAGGTGAGGAACATGCCGACCAACCCGCAGCCGCTCCGCCAGCAGGCGTGGAAGTCCATGATGCAGCGCGGTGTCGACACCGCCGCGGAGTGGTCGGACGTGCTGGCCGAGCGCCTCGGTGCGGCAGCCGATCAGCGCGCGAAGCTCCTCCGCAAGCGGCGGTGGGCGTTGCGCGCAGGCATCTTCTTCACCTTCGCCACCGGGTTCTGGATCGCGGTGACCGCGGTGCTGGCGTCGTGGAGCACGCCCGCGTGGGCGCTGCTGATCCCCAGCCCGATCGCGATCGGTGCGGCGTTCCTCGCCACGCTGGCGTTCCTGCGCTACCGCTGGCTCAAGGCGCAACCCCTTCCCGCGCAGCGGTCCACCCGTCGGCTGCCGCCGTGGGGATCGGCCGCCCGGCAACCGATGGCTGCGCTGGCGTCGGCCGAGCGCGGACTGTTCTCACTGCTCGGCGTCATGGAGCGGGGCCGCATGCTGCCCGCCGACGAACTGCGCGAGGTGACCGACGCGGCCAATCGAACCGCCACCGCCATGGCGGCCACCGCCAAGGAAGTGGTGTCGATGGAGCGGGCGATCGCCTCGGCGCCGCAGTCGCGCGCCCACCTGACCCCGACCATCGGCGCGTTCACCGCCCAGCTGCAGACCGGTGTGCGTCAGTACGACGAGATGGTCACTGCCGCAGCGCAACTGGTCTCCGCGGCGAACAACGGGCCGATGTCGTCGTCGGCGATGTCAGGCGAGCGCCACCGCCGCGAACTCGGGATGGCCACCGACCGCCTGGCCGGCTGGGCGTACGCCTTCGACGAGCTGGGTCACCTGCGCCGCGGCGCCTGACCGGTCACACGACCCGACCGGTCACATGGACGGTCGAAGCGCCGGGATCGCGATCCCGAGCACGCCCCGCACGATCGCCTTGGTGAAGTTCAGGTAGTCGAAGTAGTCCCGCCACAGGGTGATCCGGCCGTTCTCGACCTCGAACACGCCGCACACCCAGAACTGCATCCGTAGCGGTCCGACGACGATCGCGTCGGTCCGCTCGTTGAGGACCGTCGAGCCCTGCGCGACGTTGCGGTGGAACTTCACCTCGAACGCCATCTTGCCCTCCATGCCGCGCATCAGCTTCGCCACGCGGTCACGGCCGTGGATCGTCGGTAGCCCGACGTTCTGGTAGGCCACGTCGTAGGCGAGTAGCGACTCGATGGCGTCGAAGTCCTGGTCGGCGAGCGCGTTGAGGAACGTCTCGACGATGGTGGCGTTGTCCGTGGCGGCTAGCGCAGGCGTCTGCTCGGTCATGGGTTCTGAGCCTATGCTCCTCACCCACGGGGCGACAGGGTGGCTGTGGCAGGGTGATGCGATGCGCGTGGCAGTGGTCGCGGGACCCGATCCAGGACATGCGTTCCCCGCGATCGCCCTGTGCCTGCGGTTCTCCGCTGCCGGTGACGAGCCGACTCTGCTGACCGGCAGGCAGTGGCTGGACACCGCGCGGCGCGCGGGCATCGACGCGGTCGAACTCGACGGCCTCGACGCCACCGCCGACGACGACGACGAAGACGCCGGCGCCAAGATCCACCGCAGGGCCGCGAAGATGGCCGTGTGCAACGAGGCGCGGCTGCGTGACCTCGCGCCCGACCTGATCGTCTCCGACGTGATCACGGCCTGCGGCGGCATGGCCGCCGACATCATCGGGCTGCCGTGGGTCGAGCTGTGCCCGCATCCGCTGTACCGCCCGTCGAGGGGGCTGCCGCCGATCGGCAGCGGGCTCGCCCCGGGAACCGGCGTGCGGGGACGGTTGCGCGACACCGTGATGCGGGCGCTCACCGGACGGTCGGTCCGGCAGGGCGAGGCCCAGCGCGCCCAAGCCCGGGCCGGCATCGGGCTGCCCGGCCGCGACCCCGGGCCGCGGCGGCGACTGATCGCGACGCTGCCCGCGCTCGAGGTGCCCCGGCCGGACTGGCCCGCCGAAGCCGTCATCGTCGGGCCGCTGCACTTCGAGCCGACCGACGCCGCGCTCGACGTCCCCGGAGGCACCGGTCCGCTTGTCGTCGTCGCGCCGTCCACGGCGACGACGGGTGCGATCGGCCTCGCGGAACTCGCGCTCGAGACCCTGGTGCCGGGCCGGACGCTGCCCGACGGGGCGCGCGTCGTGGTGTCGCGCCTCGGCGGGGCAGGCGTGCCGGTGCCGCCGTGGGCGGTCGTCGGGCTGGGGCGCCAGGACGAACTGCTCGCGGCCGCGGACGTGGTGATCTGCGGCGGCGGGCACGGCATGGTGTCCAAGACGCTGCTCGCCGGGGTGCCCATGGTCGTGGTGCCGGGCGGGGGAGACCAGTGGGAGATCGCGAATCGTCTGGTGCGCCAAGGCAGTGCGGAGTTGATCCGGCCACTGACCGGCGACGCGCTGGCGGCCGCGGTGGGCACGGTCCTGGGCGACCCGCGCTACCGGGCAGCAGCGCGGCGGGCGGGCGCGAGTTCGGGCGCCGTCGCCGATCCGGTACGGGTGTGCCACGACGCACTGGCGGTCGCTCGGTAGATTCGTGGCGTGCGGTTGACGGAATTCCACGAACTGGTGGATGCGCAGTTCGGCCCGGTGCGGGGTGCCTCGCTGCTGGTCGACTACGTGTTGAGCAGCGTCGACGGGCGCACTCCGAGGCAGGCGATCGAGGACGGCGTCGATCCCCGCGACGTCTGGCGGGCACTGTGCGCGGAGTTCGACGTGCCGCGCGACCAGTGGTGAGGAACTGACGGCTCGCGACCCGATGCGCGGCCCGGCGTGTTGACTTGAATCGAACAGGTGTTCGTCTACTGTGGGAATCGTTCGAACGCGGGACTTGTCGGTGGCCTCCCCTAACGTCGCGGCCAACCGATCGGAAACCGATCGAAAACCCACCAGGACGGAGAAACACCATGCCGCAAGCCCCCGACCGCGAGAAGGCACTCGGCCTCGCCCTCGCTCAGATCGAGAAGAGTCACGGCAAGGGCTCGGTGATGCGCCTCGGCGACGAGGTGCGCGCACCGATATCGGTCATCCCGACCGGGTCGATCGCCCTCGACGTCGCCCTGGGCATCGGAGGTCTGCCCCGAGGCCGCGTCGTCGAGATCTACGGCCCGGAATCGTCGGGTAAGACCACCGTTGCCCTGCACGCCGTCGCCAACGCGCAGGCGGCCGGCGGCATCGCGGCGTTCATCGACGCCGAGCACGCACTCGATCCCGACTACGCCAAGAAGCTGGGCGTCGACACCGACTCCCTGCTGGTGTCCCAGCCCGACACCGGTGAGCAGGCGCTGGAGATCGCCGACATGCTGATCCGGTCCGGCGCACTGGACATCCTGGTCATCGACTCGGTGGCCGCGTTGGTCCCGCGTGCGGAGATCGAGGGCGAGATGGGCGACAGCCACGTCGGCCTGCAGGCCCGTCTGATGAGCCAGGCGCTCCGCAAGATCACCGGAGCCCTGAGCAACTCGAACACGACGGCGATCTTCATCAACCAGTTGCGCGAGAAGATCGGCGTGATGTTCGGTTCGCCCGAGACCACCACGGGCGGCAAGGCGTTGAAGTTCTACGCCTCGGTGCGCCTGGACGTGCGCCGCATCGAGACGCTGAAGGACGGTACGGACGCGGTGGGCAACCGCACCCGCTGCAAGATCGTCAAGAACAAGATGGCGCCGCCGTTCAAGCAGGCCGAATTCGACATCCTCTACGGCAAGGGCATCTCCAAGGAGGGCTCGCTGATCGACATGGGTGTCGAGCACGGGTTCATCCGCAAGTCCGGGTCCTGGTTCACCTACGACGGTGAGCAGCTCGGTCAGGGCAAGGAGAACGCCCGCAACTTCCTGCTCGAGAATCCCGAGATCGCCGACGAGGTCGAGAAGAAGATCAAGGAGAAGCTCGGCATCGGAGCCGTGCTGACGGACGACAAGAGCAATGTCGAAGCCCTGCCCGCCCCCGTCGACTTCTGAGTCACCGGAGACGGATTCGGCTTCCCGCGAGGAGCAGGCGCGGGCGCATTGCCTGCGCCTGCTCACCGCGAGGGCCCGTACGCGGGCCGAGCTGGCAGGCCGCTTGGAGAAGCGTGGCTTCACCGACGACGTGAGCGCACGGGTGCTCGACCGGCTGGCAGACGTCGGGCTCATCGACGACGAGGACTTCGCCGAACAGTGGGTGCGCTCCCGAACGGTCCACGCAGGCAAGGGCAAGCGTGCACTCGCGGCCGAGCTGCGCACCAAGGGCGTTGACGAGGACGTGATCGCCGGCGCCCTGGCCGAGATCGATGCCGACGCCGAACGCACGCGTGCCGAACAACTCGTCGCCGACAAGCTCCGGCGCGCGCGCCTCGACGACGACGCCGAGGAGACCAAGCTGATTCGGCGGTTGGTCGGCATGCTCGCCCGCCGCGGCTACAACCAATCGATGGCGTTGGACGTGGTCAAGGTCGCGCTGGCCGGCGAGCGCGAACGCCGAATGGTGTAGCGAGGCCGGCGGCGAAGTCCGCTGCCAGGCTCCGCGTCACCAGTCGACGCACCGCGATCAGCACGGCGACTCCGGCGATCGCCTCCCAGGACAGGTCGACGCTCAACCGCAGCAGCCCTGCCGCGGTGAACAATTCGAGCATGACCCGCAGCGCGACCAATGGCTGGCGGAACACGGCGAGCCCGGCGATCCCGACCAGGATGCCCGCGGCCGCGATGATCCACGAGACGTCGGTGACGGTCATGGCCGCGGGGTGGGATCCGGCGGCTGCTCGTTCTCGAGCAACGCGATCTCGCGCTGCTCCTGCGCGATCTCGCGGTTGAGGAAGTAGTTCAGCACCGTACGGATCGCGGCGATCGCCGCGAGCTTTCCGATCTCCTCGAACGACGGCGAGATCGCGGTCCGCAGCACGTCCGCGGCGAGCTGAAACTCCAGACCCAGCACCAGGAACCGCGCCAGGGACAACCGCACCGACGAGAACTGATTGATGTCGCGGCGTACCAGCGCGACGGCGAACTTCGTGATCGCGACGACCGCGCCGATCATGATGACGACCGCGCCGCAGGCCTCGATGAGGCGGACCATCAGGTCGACGACGTCGCGCAACACCCACTCGGGCAGGATCTCCAACGCGAACACCCGCGTCACACGGCCTTGGCCCCCGGAGCGCCTTCCTGCTCCACGGCGTCGGTGTGCAACGGGGCGGGCCCGCGACGCGACCGGCGCATCCGACGCTCCAGTCGAGTAGCCAGAGCCGACAACCCGAAGTTGGCGGCGATCATCAGCAGTGCGATCACGATGAGCGCGGGGATGTAGTTGCCGTAGGAGGACCCGACCACCGTGCCCTGGCGCACCATCTCGACGAACGTGATCTGGTAGCCGATCGCGGTGTCCTTCAGCACGACCACCATCTGCGACACCAGCACCGGCAGCATCGACGTGATCGCCTGCGGCAGCAGGATCGCCCGCATGGTCTGACCCCACTGCAGGCCCAGCGCCGAGGCGGCCTCGGCCTGACCGCGCGGCAGCGCGTTCACCCCGGCGCGGACGATCTCGGCGATCACCGCGCCGTTGTACAGCGTCAGGCCCGTGATGACGCCCGCCAACGCCAGGTACTGCCCGGGGAACACGTCGTAGAGCGCGTACAGGAAGTACGCGAAGATCATCATGATCAGCACCGGGATCGCGCGGAAGAACTCGACGATCACCGAGCAGAACCACCGCAGCGGACGGTGCGTCGACATCCGGCCCACGCCCAGCACGAACCCCAGCACCATGGCGAGGACGATCGACACGACCGCCGCCGTCAGCGTGCCCTTGATGCCCGGCAGGACGTACGTGGTCCACAGCTCCGGGGTGAGGAACGGCTCCCACTTCGCGGCGTCGAGCTGCCCCTTGGCGCTCAGCTGCGTGTACACCACCCAGCCGATCACCAGCAGGATGACGACCGTGACGGCCGAGACCACCCGGTTGCGCACCCGGGCGCGCGGCCCAGGGGCGTCGAAGAGGACCGAGGAGGAGTTCACTGGCTCACCGAGTACTTCTTCCCCAACCACCCGAACACCAAGCCCATCGGCAGCGTCAGCACCATGAACCCGAGCGCGAAGATCACGCCGATGATCAGCAGCGCTGCAGTGTTCTCGATCATCTCCTTCATGAGCAACGCCGCTTCAGCCACGCCGATCGCCGAGGCGATCGTCGTGTTCTTCGTCAGCGCGATCAGCACCGAACCCATCGGGATGAGCACCGCGCGAAAGGCCTGCGGCAGCAAGATCATTCGAAGGTTTTGGCCGAAGGTGAACCCCAGCGAGCGGGCCGCCTCGGCCTGCCCCAGCGGCACGGTGTTCACCCCCGAGCGGATCGTCTCGCAGACGAACGACGCCGTGTAGACCGTCAACCCCAGCACCGCGAGCCGGAAGTTGCCGTCCTCGATCGACGTCGTCGACTGCGAGTCGACCAGCGTGATGCCCAGCGTCTGCGACAGGCCGAACGAACAGAACAGGATGATCAGGGTCAGCGGAGTGTTCCGCACCACGTTGACGTACGACGTCCCGAGCCAGTTGAGCATCGGCACGGGGGACAGGCGCATGCCCGCCAGCACCGTGCCGAGGATCAACGCACCCACGGCCGAGAACACCGTCAACTGAATCGTGGTCCAGAACGCCTCGAAGATCTGGCCGCGATACTCGGAGAAGACCTCCACGTGGACTCCGCTGACTCCCTCTCAGTTCGCCGGTCCGGTCAGTTCTTGGCGATCGCCGGCGGCGACGGGACCTGGATGCCCGCCGGTCCGAGGTTCTTCTCGAACGCGGCCTTCCACGCGCCGTCGGACTCCATCTTGGTCAGCGCGTCGTTGATCTTGGTCTGCAGCTCGGTGTCGTCCTTCTTCAGGCCGATGCCGTAGTTCTCCTCGGAGAACGGCTGACCCACCAGCTTGAACGCACCGGGCGTCTGCGCCGCGTAGCCGGCGAGGATGACCTCGTCGGTGGTCACCGCGTCGATCGCGCCGTTCTTGAGCGCCTCGATGCACGCCGAGTAGGTGTCGTACTGCTGGAGCTGCACGCTGGGGAACTCGTCCTTGATCTTCTGCGCGGGCGTCGACCCCGACACCGAGCACAGCTTCTTGTTGTTGGCCAGCGAATCCTTGCCGGTGATGTCGGTGTTGTCGGCCTTGACCAGCAGGCTCTGACCCGTCACCAGGTACGGGCCCGCGAAGGACACCTTCTCCTTGCGCGCGTCGGTGATCGAGTAGGTGGCGGCGATGAACTCGACCTGATCGTTCTGGATCAACGTCTCGCGCTGGCTCGAGGGAGATTCCTTCCACTCGATGTCCTCGGGCTTGTAGCCGAGCTGCTGCGCCACGTAGGTGGCCACGTCGACGTCGAAGCCGCTCATCGTGCCGTCGGGGTTCTTCATGCCGAGGCCCGGCTGATCGAACTTCGTGCCGATCACGATCTTGCCCTCGTCGCTCCCGCCACCACCGCCACCGCACGCGGTGAGCGACAGCGGCAACGCCGCGGCGATCGCCACGGCGGCGGCCACCCGGATTCTGCGGGACTGATTCTTCGACACTGTTGGTTTCCTTTCGCCAGTGTTCAGTGGTTGAGGATCTTGCCGAGGAAGTCCTTGGCACGATCGGATTTCGGATTGGAGAAGAACTCCTCGGGCTTCGCGTCCTCGACGATCGCGCCGTCGGCCATGAACACGACCCGGTTCGCGGCGCTGCGGGCGAAGCCCATCTCGTGGGTGACCACCACCATCGTCATCCCCTCGCGGGCCAATGACGTCATGACGGCGAGCACCTCGTTGATCATCTCGGGGTCCAGCGCGCTGGTGGGCTCGTCGAACAGCATCACCTTGGGGTTCATCGCCAGTGACCGGGCGATCGCCACGCGCTGCTGCTGCCCGCCGGACAGCTGCGCGGGGTACTTGTCGGCCTGGTTGGCCACCCCGACGCGTTCGAGCAGCTTCATGGCCTGGGCGCGGGCCTCGTCCCTCGACTGCTTGCGCACCTTCATCGGTGCCAGCGCGACGTTGTCGACGATCGTCTTGTGCGCGAAGAGATTGAACGACTGGAACACCATGCCGACGTCCGAGCGCAGCGCGGCCAGCTTGCGGCCCTCGTCGGGCAGCGGCTGACCGTCGACCGCGATGGTGCCCGAGTCGATCGGCTCGAGCCGATTTATGGTGCGGCACAACGTCGACTTGCCGGAGCCGGACGGGCCGAGCACGACGACCACCTGGCCACGATCCACTTCGAGGTTGATGTCCTTGAGAACGTGGAGGCTGCCGAAGTGCTTGTTGACGGCCTGCATTGAGATCATCGGCTGGCTCTCCGAAGCCGGTTCGCTCATACCTTGCCTCGGAGGGGGCAGGGACCGTCTGATTCCATGCGGTCAGACCTTACCCAGGTATGGCGTGGACCGCCGGTGTCTAGATCAATCCGGCGAATTTGGTGTCGCCGCGGCCCGCCGTACCATTGGTCCGTGACTTCGATGGCGATCAGCGACGCGCCGGCGCGTACCGACGCCGAAACCGCCGACGTCCCGCCGCAGCGCACCTACCAGGTCCGCACCTACGGCTGCCAGATGAACGTGCACGACTCCGAGCGCCTCGCCGGGCTGCTCGAGGAGGCCGGTTACCGCCGCGCTCCCGACGGCTCCGACGCCGACGTCGTGGTGTTCAACACCTGCGCCGTACGGGAGAACGCCGACAACAAGCTCTACGGCAACCTCAGCCATCTCGCGCCGCGCAGGCAGGCCGACCCGAACATGCAGATCGCGGTCGGCGGCTGCCTCGCCCAGAAGGACCGGGACGCGGTGCTGCGCAAGGCTCCGTGGGTCGACGTCGTGTTCGGCACCCACAACATCGGCTCACTGCCGGTGCTGCTGGAACGTGCTCGGCACAACAGGGTCGCCCAGGTCGAGATCGCCGATGCGCTCCAGGAGTTTCCCTCGTCGCTGCCCGCGACCCGCGAATCCGCCTACGCCGCTTGGGTTTCGGTGTCGGTCGGCTGCAACAACACCTGCACGTTCTGCATCGTGCCCGCGCTGCGCGGCAAGGAGGTCGACCGCAGGCCCGGCGACATCCTGGCCGAGGTCAAGGCCTTGGCCGACCAGGGCGTCCTCGAGGTGACGCTGCTGGGGCAGAACGTCAATGCCTACGGCGTGTCGTTCAACGATCCGGAGGTCGCGCGCGACCGCGGCGCGTTCGCCAAGCTGCTCCGCGCGTGCGGCGCCATCGACGGCCTGGAGCGGGTGCGGTTCACCTCACCGCATCCCGCCGAGTTCACCGACGACGTCATCGAGGCCATGGCGACCACGCCGAACGTGTGCCCCACGCTGCACATGCCGTTGCAGTCGGGATCCGACCGGATCCTCAAGGCGATGCGCCGGTCCTACCGCGCCGAACGCTTCCTCGGCATCATCGACCGCGTTCGTGCCGCCATCCCGGACGCCGCGATCACCACCGACATCATCGTGGGCTTCCCCGGCGAGACCGAAGAGGACTTCGCCGCCACGCTCGACGTGGTCGAGCGCGCCCGCTTCGCCAGCGCGTTCACCTTCCAGTACTCCAAGCGACCCGGCACCCCTGCCGCCGACCTGCCCGACCAGCTTCCCAAAGCGGTTGTGCAGGAACGCTATCAACGCCTCATCGACCTACAGGAGCGGATCTCGCTGGAAGAGAACCAGGCGCTGATCGGACGTCCCGTCGAACTGCTGGTCGCCGCGGGCGAGGGGCGCAAGGACGTCGCCACCGCGCGGATGTCCGGTCGTGCGCGTGACGGCCGGTTGGTGCACTTCGCCCCTGGCGGACGCGACATCCGACCGGGCGACGTCGTCGTCACGACGGTGACCGCGGCCGCACCCCACCATCTGACCGCCGACGCCGAGCTGACCGACCACCGGCGCACCCGCGCGGGCGACGCCCACGCCGCAGGCCGACGGGTCACCACGAACGTCGGCCTCGGCATGCCGTCCATCGGGGCGCCACCGGCCGCACCCGCGGTGTCTGGGTGCGCACTGTGACCGGCGACCGCGAGTTCGACCAGTTCAAGGGCGACATCGAGGACGTCGAACGCCGCATGGCGCGCGAGATCGACCCCGGCGCCCGCGCGGTGGTGGTCGCGGGACTGGTCTTCGTCCTGCTGCTGACCTTCCTGCTGCCGCACACCGGTGGCGCCAAGGGACTCGACGCACTGATCGGCGGCGACGCCGCCGTGCGCGAAGGCGTGGCGCTGCCGTCGCGGGTGTTCGCCTGGCTGGTGCTGGTGTTCGGCATCGGGTTCTCGATGCTCGCACTGCTCACCCGACGATGGGGGCTGGCCTGGGTGGCAGCCGCCGGATCGGCCGTGGCCTGCCCGGTGGGCATGCTGGCCGTCTGGTCGCGCCAGACCGCCGCGGACCCCTATCCCGGGCCGGGCTGGGGCCTGGTCGTGGCGTGGATCGCGGTGATCCTGTTGACGTTCCACTGGATTCGCGTGGTGTGGTCGCGCACGGCCGTGCAGCTGGCAGCCGAGGAGGAGCGTCGACGCCTCGCCGCCGAGCGCGAACGCAAGAGCCTGCTCGACGACACCGACGGCGAACCGCCGGTCGCCTAGCGCTTCTTGCCGAGGGCTGCCACGGCGGCCTCGGCCCATTCGCGCCACTGCGCCGCGCTGGCCCTGGCCTGCTCGGCGTCCTTGGTGCGACCCGCCGCCTCGGCCTTCTCCGCCTGGCGCTCGAACTGCTCGGCGCGCACGCGGAACTGGTCGGCCCTGGCCTGGGCCTCGGGATCGGTGCCGGTGGTGGTGACGGCGTCGCGGATCTTCTTCTCGACGACGCGCAACCGGCGCTCGAGTTCGGCGCCACGTTCCCGAGGCGCCTTGCCGATGGCGTCCCACTTGTCGCCGATCGTGCGCAGCGCGGCCTTGGCCGCCTTCTCGTCGGAGACGTCGATGGCCTCGGCCTGGGCGAGCAGCGCCTCCTTGGCCTTGGCGTTCTCCTCGAACTCCGCGTCGCGCTCGGCGTTGACGGCGTTGCGGGCGGAGAAGAACTTGTCCTGGGCCGCCTTGAACCGCTTCCACAGCGCGTCGTCGACGTCCTTGGCCGTGCGTCCGGCCGCCTTCCACTGCACCAGCAGGTCGCGGAACGCCGCGCCGGTCGGGCCCCAGTCGGTCGAGTCGGACAGCGATTCGGCGCGCTCGCAGAGCGCCTCCTTGGCCTGCCGAACGCCGGCACGCTCGCGATCGAGGTCGGCGAAGTGGGAGCCCCGCCGCCGGTTGAACGTCTCGCGCGCGCTCGAGTAGCGCTTCCACAGGGCGTCGTCGGTCTTGCGGTCCAGGCCGGTGATCGTGCGCCACTCGTCGAGGATCTCGCGCAGCCGGTCGCCGGAAGCCTTCCACTGCGTGGACGTCGCGGCGATCTCCTCGGCCTCGACTGCCAGCGCTTCCTTGCGGGCGGTCTGCGCGGCGCGGTGCTCGTCGCGGCGCTGACGCTCCTCGGTGGCGTGGGTGTCGGCCTTCTCCAGAATCGACGCCAGCCGCGCGGCGATCGAGTCCACGTCGCCGAGCACCGAGGCGGTGGGCAGCGTCTCGGCCAGGGCGCTCGCGGCCGCCTTGATCTTGCGGGCGTCGCCCGTGCCGGACTCGAGCCTGCGCTCCATCAGCACGACTTCGGTGTGCAGGTCGTCGAACCGGCGCCCGAAGTGCGCGTACGCCGCCTCGGTATCACCGGCCTGCCACGACCCGATCTGCCGTTCACCCGAGCTGGTGACGAGCCAGACGGTGCCGTCGGGATCGACGCGGCCGAACCGGTGCGGGTCGGCGGTCGAGGGCACGGAGGGAGCCACCGGCGCGGTCGGCGCGACGGGTCCCGGCCGGGGAACGGGCCGTGGCCCGGGCCTGGGAGTTGGCTTGGGGGGGTTGCCTGACTCGCTGGTCGTCATGTCCGTCATCTCCGTGCACTCTGCGTGGATCCCACGCTCCTGCCGCGCGACGCGGCGCCGTATGTCTCGCCCGCTATTCAAACAGGTCGCCGTGCGGTCTGCGCACGCCTTGGCCTCAGCAGTTGCCTAGGCTCGATCTCCGCAGGACCTGTGCGGCCGGCCGGGACGGGTCGACGGAGCCGAAGGAGACGGTGTGGACGAGGCTGACATCGCGGCGTTGCTCGCGCTCGGTGCGGCGTTCTTCATCGCGGTGGGTGACGTCATCCATCAGCGCTCCGCACACGACGTGACCGACGAGCCGGTGGGGCACCTCGAGCTGTTCCTCCGGCTGCTGCGCGACCGGCAGTGGTGGCTGGGCAGCGGCGTCTCGGCTGCCGGATTCGCCTGTCAGGCAGCGGCTCTCGGATTCGGGTCGGTGATCTTGGTGCAGGCCATCATGGTCACGTCGCTGCTGTTCGCCCTGCCCATCAACGCCAGGGTGACCGGCCACCGGGTGACGCGATTCCAGTGGACCTGGGCGGCGCTGCTCGCCGCGTCGGTCGCGGTGATCGTCACGGTCGGCAACCCGACCGAGGGGCAGTCGCGCGCGTCGCTGGAGACCTGGTCGCTGGTGATCGCCGTGCTGGTGCCGGCGATCGTGGTGTGCGTGGTCGCCGCGCGATTCCTGTCCGGTCGCCCCGCGGGCGCCGTGCTGCTGGCGCTGGTGTCGGGATCGCTGTGGGGCGTGTTCGCCGTGTTGACCAAGGGCGTGGTCGACCGACTCGACGACGGACTGTGGGAAGTGCTCAAGACCCCCGAGCTGTACGCCTGGGCCGTGGTGGCGGTGCTGGGCACGGCGTGGCAGCAGTCGTCGTTCCGCGCCGGGGCGCTGACGGCGTCGCTGCCCACGATGACGGTCGCCGAGCCAGTGGTGGGCTCGGTGCTCGGGGTCGTCATCCTCGGGGAGGCGCTGCGACCCGGCGAGGCAGGCTGGTTCACCCTCGTCGCGGCCTTCGCCGTGATGGTCGTGGCCACCGCGGCGCTGGCCCGCGGCGAGGCAGCCAACGCCCAGGGTCTCGACGAGACCGCCCGGCCGGGCACCGGCGGGCAGGAGCGAAGCGACCCGGGAAGACGTGGCTAGCGTGGACGTGTGCTGAGCGCCATCGCCGTCATTCCCTCGGCCCCCGTGCTGGTGACCGAACTCGCGAGCGGCGCCGCCGAGGAACTGACCGACCTGCGGACCGCGGCACTGGACGCCGCCGCCGCGCTGCCCGACCGCTGGGTGGTCGTCGGTACCGCACGCGGTGCCGCCGCGATCGGGCCGGAGTCGGTCGGCACGTTCGCCGGCTATGGCGTCGACGTCCGCGTCGCACTCGCACCCGGGGCCGACTCGGCGCCGCGCGCGCTGCCGCTGTGCGCGCTGATCGCCGGCTGGGTGCGCGGACGCGCGAACCCGGCCGCCACGGTCGAGGTGCGTGTCTTCGCCGACGATCTCGAGCCGGGCGCCGCCGCGGCCGCCGGGCAAGCACTGCGCGCCGAGATCGACGCGATGGCCGAGAACGTCGGGGTGCTCGTCGTCGCCGACGGTGCGAACACCCTGACCCCCACCGCACCGGGCGGCTACGACCCGTCGTCGCTGCCCGGGCAGGAGGCACTCGACGACGCGCTGGCGACCGGCGACGTGGCGGCCCTCGCGGGGCTCGGCCGGGTCGCCCACCAGGTCCTGGCGAGTCTGGCCGGGGCGCGGCCCGTGGCGGCGGAGGAGCGCTACCGCGGGGCGCCGTACGGGGTGGGGTACTTCGTGGGGACGTGGGTACCGGCGGGCAGGAGCGAAGCGACCGGGGGAAAGACACCGGCGGGCAGGAGCGAA
>JAQSXQ010000504.1 GCA_029256565.1 Mycobacterium sp. | reverse complement strand
GCGGCCAGCAGGTACGGCCCCCAGCCGATCAGCGAGATCGCACCCGAGATCACGGCGATCACGCCCAACCGCAGCAGCGGATCCCACCTGGCGCGGCCCCGTCCGGCGAGGACGAGGACCAGCGCCATCAGCACGATCGTGAACGCCGCGTATCCGAGCAGCAGGGTGTAGAAGAGCGCGGCGACGCCGAGGAACAGCCCGACCCCGATCACTGCCGCCCACCCGCCGGTTCGATTCCCCGGGTCGCTGCGCTCCTGCCCGCCGGTGCCATTCCCCGGGTCGCTGCGCTCCTGCCCGCCGGTCCTAGCCCGCCCCCGCAATCCCGACCACGCCAGCACGAACACCGGCGGCAGCAGCACCGAGATGATGGCCGCGTAGGGCTCGGTCGACGAGTACGCCAGCGTCGTCGCGGTGGTGGCGGTCGCCACGGCCAGTGCGTACTCGAACCGAATCATGAACGCCCACAGCGCCAGTGCGACGGCCACCGCGGCGGTGATCGAGATGATGGCCCAGGGCTTGAACGCCTCCCAGCCGGGCATGCCCGTCAGCGCGGCCATCCGCCCGCCCAGCCAGAACCAGCCGGGTGGGTAGTACGGCGGCAGGCCGATGTAGGTCATGTCGTGCGGAACGACGGAGTCGGTGAGCCGCGTGAGGTACTCGGTGCGGAACTGCTGATCGACCGAGACGCCGAACAGGTACAGCTTGGTGGCTCCGAGCGGCATCGCGAGGGTGACGACGGCGAACGCGGCCAGGAACGTCACGCCGGCCGCGCGGGCCAGCCACTGCCTGCCGCGGCGCCACAGCCATCCCGCGGCGAAGATGCCTGCCAGGGCGCCGAACTGGCCGACGGTCGTCAGTGCGTGCAACTGGTTGCTGGAGTTGAACGCGGGCCATTCCACCCTGGCGATCGCCGCCAACGCGACGACGGCGACGACCACCGCGACGGCTGCGGCGCCGACCATTCCGGCCGCCGCCCGGCCGGCTACGACTAGCAATTCAACTCCCCGGGTCGCTGCGCTCCTGCCCGCCGCGACGTCAGATCGGCAGCTTCCGGAAGATCGGCCGTGGCACGTGGCGGAGCACCATCATCACGTAGCGGAAGGCGCCGGGAGCCCACACCAACTCCTTGCCCTTGGCCGAGGCGCTCACGGCCAATTCGGCGACGTACTCCTTGTCGACGGTGAACGGTGCCTCCTTGGCCCCGGTCGCCTCCCAGTGTGCGATCGTCGTCGACGTCCGCACCTGGCCGGGCCTGATGACGAGTACTCGAACGCCGAACTCGCGCAACGCTTCTCCGAGGCCGAGGTAGAAGCCGTCGAGACCGGCCTTGGTGGAGCCGTAGACGAAGTTGGACCGCCGCACGCGCTCACCGGCGGCCGAACTCATCGCGATGATCCGGCCGGACCCCTGGGCGCGCATGCGCTCGCCCAGCAGCACGCCGACGGAAATGGCTGCCGTGTAGTTGATCTCGGCGATCTGCACGGCCTTGCGCTGGTTCTGCCACAGTTCCTCGGCATCGCCGAGCAGGCCGAACGCGACGATGGCGACGTCGACGTCTCTCTTGGCTACACCTCCGCCCCACGCGGCGTCCATGACCGCGGGGTGCGCGTCGGTGTCGACGGCGTCGAAGTCGATCCACTCGACGGACTTCGCGCCCGCTGCGGTCATCGCGGCGATGGCGTCGTCCTTGCGCGGGTGGCCGGGCAGGTCGGCCAGGATCACCCGTGCCGACGCGTCACGCAGGTAGCGCGCGCAGATCGCGAGGCCGATCTCGGAGGTGCCGCCCAGCAGCAGGATGGTTTGGGGGTTGCCCGTGGCATCGAAGACCATTTACAGAAGCTCCAGACGTCGGGCCATGTCGGAGGCGAAGACGCCGTCCGGATCGACCTTGCGGCGCACGGCGATCCACTCGTCGATGCGTGGGTACATGGCGTGGAACATGTCGGCCGTGGTGCGCGCGTCCTTGGCGGTGTACAGCCTGCCGCCGAACTCGAGCACCCGGCGATCCAGGCCGTTGAGCAATTCGCCCAGTCCCGGCCGGATCGGGAAGTCGACGCAGACGTTCCATCCGGGAATGGGGAAGCTCAGCGGCGCTTGGTTACCGGGCCCGAAGAGCTTGAACACGTTGAGGAACGAGACGTGTCCGGAGCGCTGGATGTCGACCAGCAGCCGCTTGAACTCGTCGACCGCCTCGACGGGGACCACGAACTGGTACTGGGTGAAACCGTCGGAACCGTAGGCGCGGTTCCATTCCCCGACCATGTCGAGCGGGTGGTAGAACTGCGTCAGATTCTGCGTCTTGCCGCGGTAGGTCTTACCCATGCGGTACCAGACTTCGGTCATCGGGCCGAACGTCAGCTTGTTGGCCAATCCGTTCGGGAACACGTCGGGCGCGGTGAAGAACTGCGGCGCATCGAATCTCAGCGGATCCTTCCGAAGCTTCGCCGGGAGCTGGTCGATGGTGGCCAGAGAGCCGCGGGAGATGACCGCGCGGCCCAGCTTCGGCGGCGCGCTCATCGCGTCGAACCAGGCACTCGAGTAGGTGTAGTTGGACTCGGTGCCGTCGCTGTGGAACGCGATGGTTTCGTCGAGGCTGGCCGTGACGTCGCCGTCGGCGATGAAGTAGGCAGTCTCGGTCGGCGTCATCGCGATCGTGGCGCGCAGGATGATGCCGGTGAGGCCGTTGCCGCCGACGGTCGCCCAGAACAGCTGCGCCTCGTCGCCGTCCGGGGTGAGGTGGTGCACGTTGCCGTCGGCCGTGAGCAGGTCCATGGCGCGGACGTGGTTGCCGAAGCTGCCCGAGCTGTGGTGGTTCTTGCCGTGGATGTCGCACGCGATGGCCCCGCCGACCGTGACCTGGCGGGTGCCGGGGAGGACGGGCACCCACAGGCCCAGCGGCAGGGCCGCGCGCATCAGCTGATCGAGGTTCACGCCGGCGTCGACGTCGACCAGGTGGCTGTCGCGGTTCATCGAGTGGATCTGGTGCAGCGCGGTCATGTCGACGACCACCCCGCCGCCGTTCTGCGCGTTGTCGCCGTAGGAGCGGCCGAGCCCGCGCGCGATCACGCCGCGGCCGTCGGCCTCGGTGACGGCCTTGACGATCACCTCGGGGTCGGGTGTCGACAACACCCGGGCCACGGTCGGCGCAGTGCGTGCCCAGCCGGTCAGCCGGCGGGT
>JAQSXQ010000503.1 GCA_029256565.1 Mycobacterium sp. | reverse complement strand
ACGTGCAGCGCCGCCAGCATGCCGGAGTCGGCGCCCCAGAAGTCGCGGAAGTAGTAGTGCGCCGAGTGCTCACCGCCGAAGATGGCGCCGGTCTCGGCCATCAACCCCTTGATGTACGAGTGGCCGACGCGCGACCGGACGGCGGTGCCGCCGCGTTCGACGATCAGCTCGGGCACCGCGCGGGAGGTGATCAGGTTGTGGATGACGGTGGCGCCGATCTCACGGCCGAGTTCGCGACCGGCCACCAGGGCGGTGACCGCGGACGGTGACACGGGCATGCCGCGTTCGTCGACGACGAAGCAGCGGTCGGCGTCGCCGTCGAACGCCAGGCCGATGTCGGCGCCGGTGTCGAGTACGTGCTTCTGCAGATCGACGAGGTTGGCCGGGTCCAGCGGGTTGGCCTCGTGGTTGGGGAAGGTGCCGTCCAGTTCGAAGTACAGCGGCAGGAGCGTGATGCCGCTGATCGCACCGAGCACGGCGGGCGAGGTGTGCCCGCCCATCCCGTTGCCCGCGTCGACGGCGACGCGCAGTGGCCTGCTGGCGCGCAGGTCGACCAGTGACCGCAGGAAGTCGCCGTACTCGGCGAGGACGTCGCGATCCTCGATCGAACCGGTCGCTCCACCGCCCTCGGGCACGCCGCCGATGACCTCGTCGCTGATGGTCGTGAGCCCGGTGTCCTTGCCGACCGGCTTCGCGCCGGCGCGACACAGCTTGATGCCGTTGTAGGCAGCGGGATTGTGGCTTGCGGTGAACATCGCGCCGGGGCAGTCGAGCAGGCCGGAGGCGAAGTAGAGCTGGTCGGTCGAGGCCAGGCCGATCCGGACGACGTCCAGCCCCTGGGCCACCACCCCTTCGGCGAATGCCGCGGCCAGCGACGGCGAACTCTCCCGCATGTCGTAGCCGATGACGACCTGGCTGGCTCCGGGGGTCCGCTCGTCGCGCATCAGGCGGGCGAAGGCGCCGCCGACGTCGCGGACGAAGTCCTCGTCGATTTGCTCACCGACTAGCCCGCGTACGTCATACGCCTTGATGACTCGTTGGACAGCGGCAGCGGGCCGAGACATAGAACTCCTATCGCGATTTCTCGCGCCGCCGCTCACACCGGTCCGTCAGCCATCCGTTCGCTCAGTCCGAGGGATCGGGCAGGACCCGCAGATGTCCCCGTCGGCGGCCGTTGGGTTCCACACGACGAGCAGCGGGCGCCATCAACGCTCCGCCCTGGATTCCCGTGGTCGGATCGGAGAAGCCGGCGACCGCACCACTCGACTGCACGACGCCGTCGCGGGCCTCACGGACGGCGTCGGCCAAGGCGACGAGATCGTCGTCGTCGGTGTGCGACGGCAATGGCCCGGCGTGGCGGACCAGCTCCCATCCACGCGGCGCCGTGATGCGCCCGGCGTGCAGGACGCACAGATCCCAGGAATGCGGTTCCGACACGGTGGCCAAGGGTCCCACGACCGCAGTCGAGTCCTTGTAGACGAAGGTCAGCGTCGCCACGGCGTAGTGCGGGCACCCAGGCCGGCAGCAGCGACGAGGAACGTTCACGGAGCAGAGGCTATCGCGCGGCACCGTCACCCGGTGACGGACACGCGCGTCGGACGACCGCCGATCCCGAACCGTTACGATCGACCGATGCCCGCACAGCGTCGATGGGGCTCGCGCCGAGGACGGGGGATGCGAGGACCACTGCTGCCCAGCACCGTCCCCGGTTGGCGCAGCAGGGCTGAGCGCTTCGACATGGCGGTGCTCGAGGCCTATGAGCCGATCGAGCGGCAGTGGCAGGAAAGGGTGTCGGCCCTCGACGTCGCGGTGGACGAGATTCCGCGGATAGCCCCGAAGGACCCGGAGAGCGTGCAGTGGCCGCCCGAGGTGATCGCCGACGGTCCGATTGCGCTGGCCAGACTGATCCCGGCCGGAGTAGATGTTCGGGGCAATTCGACACGAGCCCGAATCGTGTTGTTCCGCAAGCCGATCGAGCGTCGGGTCAAGGACGCCGACGAACTCGCCGATCTCTTGCACGAGATCTTGGTGGCCCAGGTGGCCACCTTCTTGGGCGTTGAGCCCAACGTCATCGACCCGACGATCGACGACGACTGAGCGCGAGGCTCAGCTGGGTCGCGCGAAGGGTCTGTCAGATGATGCCGCGCTTGAGGCGACGGCGTTCCCGCTCGGACAGCCCACCCCAGATGCCGAACCGCTCATCGTTGGCCAGCGCGTACTCGAGGCACCGGTCGCGGACCTCGCAGCCCTGGCAGATGCGCTTCGCCTCGCGGGTCGAGCCACCCTTCTCGGGGAAGAACGCCTCGGGGTCGGTCTGAGCGCACAAGCCGCGCTCCTGCCACTGATCGTCGTCCTCGTCCGACTCCATGTCGAACCGCTCGTGCAATGGCACCAGGCTCAGCTGGGGCCGCGCTGGCGCGGCGAACTGGGCTGGCCCCGTGTTGGTGTGCGGCACGTCGCCTACTGAGCCGAGCATCCGTCCATCGAACTGTACGACGCCGTCGAAATCGACACGCTCATAAGACATATTCCGCCTCCTCACTTGTCTCATAGATCGCTCACTGGAGCCCCACCCCTGCAAGTGGCGCCAACTCAATTCGAACAAGTGATCGAATCTCGGTCTGCGACACCGGAACCGGAGGGCCAACCGCGAAATGACACTGATGTGATTAGACACGGGTTAGCTGCACCGGTCAAGCGGTAGAGCAGGATTTCATATCATCCCGTGATCAAAACGCGGCGCGTCGGACATCCGGCGTGTCGGTCACACCCACCCGCGGGCGACACCATTGCACGCCAAAGCCTAGTGTCGATCGGTGTGAAGGTGACGGTTCTGGTCGGTGGAGTGGGTGGTGCCCGCTTCCTCCTTGGAGTGCAGCGGTTGCTGGGGCTGGGTCAGTTCAGCGCTACGCCCCCGGCTCCTTTGCTAGGCGAGCACGAACTGACCGCGGTGGTGAACGTCGGGGACGACGCGTGGATGCACGGCGTGCGCATTTGTCCCGACCTCGACACCTGTATGTACACCTTAGGTGGAGGTATAGATCCCGAGCGCGGGTGGGGCCACCGTGACGAAACCTGGCATGCCAAGGAGGAACTCGCGGCCTACGGCGTGCAGCCCGACTGGTTCGGCCTCGGCGACCGAGACCTGGCCACCCACCTCGTGCGCAGCCAGATGCTACGAGCCGGCTATCCCCTGTCCCAGGTCACCGAGGCACTGTGCGACCGGTGGCAGCCGGGGGCCCTGCTGTTGCCAGCGAGTGACGACCGGAGCGAAACGCATGTCGTCGTAAGCGATCCCGAACTGAGCGACGGGGGGCAGGCCCAAGGCGGCGATGGCGGCCGGCGAGCGATCCACTTCCAGGAGTGGTGGGTCCGCTACCGCGCCAAGATCCCGACCCACGGCTTCGCGTTCGTCGGTGCCGACAAGGCCACCGCGGGTCCCGGGGTGACCGAGGCGATCTCACAGGCCGACGTCGTGCTCGTCGCCCCGTCGAACCCCGTCGTCAGCATCGGCGCGATCCTCGCGGTGCCGGGCGTGCGGGCCGCGTTGCGTTCGACACCCGCCCCGGTGATCGGCTACTCCCCCATCGTCGCCGGACGGGCACTGCGCGGCATGGCCGACGAATGCCTTTCGGTGATCGGCGTGGAGACCTCCTCCGAGGCGGTCGGTGCCCACTACGGCGCGCGCAGCGGCGTCGGCATCCTCGACGGCTGGCTGATCGACGAAGGTGACGAGGCGACGGTCGAAGGCCTCGAGGTCCGATCGATACCCCTGTTGATGTCCGATCCACCAACCACGGCCGAGATGGTGCGCAGCGGACTGCAGATGGCGGGTCTGGCGTGAGCGTCGACCACGGCTCGGCGGGAGCGGTCGAGATCCTGCCCGTGCCCGACCTGCCCGAGTTCCGGCCCGGTGACGACGTCGCCGCCGCCATCGCCGGCGCGGCGCCATGGCTGCGCGACGACGACGTCGTCGTGGTCACCAGCAAGGTGCTGTCCAAGAGCGAGGGGCGCATCGTCTCCGCCCCGACCGACCCGGACGAACGAGATGCCCTGCGTCGTCGCCTGATCGACGACGAGGCCGTCCGCGTCCTTGCCCGCAAGGGCCGGACCCTCATCACCGAGAACGCCATCGGACTCGTCCAGGCCGCCGCCGGCGTCGACGGATCCAACGTCGACTCCGCCGAACTCGCCCTGCTGCCCGTCGATCCCGACGGCAGCGCCGCGGTGCTGCGCGACCGCCTGCGCGAACTG
>JAQSXQ010000502.1 GCA_029256565.1 Mycobacterium sp. | reverse complement strand
ACCGCCTCGAGCGTGGACAGGAACTTCGGATCGGCGGGCGAGAGGAACTTGACCATCGGCATCAGCAGCACCCCCGCGTCGAGTTCCGTGCCACCCTCGACCTGGGTGAAGGTCTGCAGGTCGGCATTCCAGCACTTCGACATGATGCGCTCGTAGATCTCGTCGCGAACCCGCGACCACCCGAGGATGTCGCCAGGCAGTCCCCGCCGGCGCGCGATGCGGATGGTGCGTTCCAACGCCACCCAGCACATCAGTCGGGAGACGGTGTACGGCCGGATCTCGCCGCGCGCCTCCCACATGCTGGCGTCGTCGCGGTCCCAGTTCTGCATCACCCAGTCCACGACCTCGACGACGTCGTGCCAGGCGTCGTCGCTGATGCCGGGACCGTACTTGTCGAACAGGTAGACCGAGTCGATCAGTTCGCCGTAGATGTCGAGCTGCAGCTGGTCGACCGCGGCGTTGCCGACCCGCACCGGCTTCGAATCACGATAGCCGCGTAGGTGATCGAGTTCGATCTCCGCGTCGGGGATGTTGCCGTCGATGTCGTAGAGCACGCGCAGCGGACCGAGGTCGTCCTCGTCGTTCGGCGGGCGGTGCTCCCGGCCGATCCGCTTGGAGAGCCAGCCGACGAACGCCCGCGCCTCACTGGTGAATCCGAGCCGTAGCAGCGCGTACAGGACGAATCCCGCATCCCGGACCCAGACGTAGCGGTAGTCCCAATTGCGGCCGCCACCAATGAGTTCCGGAAGGCTGGTGGTGGGAGCGGCGATGATCGCGCCGGTCGGTTCGTGGGTCAGCAGCTTGAGCGTGATGGCCGAGCGGTGCACCATCTCCCGCCACCGCCCGCTGTAGCGCGACTGGGACAGCCACCCTCGCCAGAACGTCGTGGTGGCGCCGAGTAGCGCGTCGGTCAAGTCCATGGTGTTGGAGGACGGATCGTCGCGGTCGCCGAGCATCTCCAGCACGAACAATGCCGTGTCGCCCCTGCTCAATTCGACGTCGGCGGTGACGCGGGTGTTGTCGTCGCCCTCGTCGATCGTCAGCGCCGTCGACGAGACCAGCCCGAGGCGTACGCCGTCACCGGTGACGAGCACGCCGTCGCCGGCCTCCTCGGCGCGGCACCGCTGCCTGCCGTAGTCGGGGCGGGCGTCGAGTGTCATGTGCATGCGGATGGTGCCGCGCACGCCGCTGACCCTGCGGACCAGCCGCTGCCGGTGCTCGGGGTCGCCTTCGCCGAGCACGGGCATGAAGTCGTGGATCTCGGCGACGCCGTCGTCGGTGAGGAACCGCGTGATGAGCACCGCGGTGTCCGGGAAGTAGAACTGCTGGGTGCGAGAGACCTCGCACGTCGGCGCCAGGCTCCAGCTGCCACCCTGGTCCGGGTCGAGGATGGCGCCGAACACGCTGGGGGAGTCGAACCGCGGCGCGCAGAACCAGTCGATCGTGCCGTCGGTGCCGACGAGCGCGCACGTGCGCAGATCGCCGATCAGGCCGTGCTGCGAGATCGCCAGCCAGTCACGATCCATCTGGTAGCCACCACCCGGTCCCGCCGGGCAGCTCCAGCGCCTCGGCCGGCCCCCACGAACCACGTTCGTAGGGAAGCGGATTGGGCGGTGCGTCGAGTACCGGCTGGCAGACCTCCCACAGCCGGTCCACCTCGTCGGCGCGGGTGAACAGCGTCTGGTCGCCGCGCATGACGTCGAGGAGCAGCCGCTCGTAGGCCTCCAGCGGCGTGTCCTCGGTGTCCTCGTCGGCAATCGCTACGTGGAAGTCCAGCGGCATCATCTCGAGATCCGGACCGGGCCGCTTGGTCCGCAGGTGCACGCCGAATTCCGGGTCGTCGGTCAGTTCGAGCACCAGCCGGTTGGGCGCCTGTTCGCCGAACCTGCCTGCGGGCGGAGTGCGGAACGTCAGCGTGACGGTGCGGCGCGTGGCCGCGAGCGCCTTCCCGGTGCGCAGGTAGAACGGAACGCCTTGCCAGCGTTCGGTGTCCACGAACGCCTCCAGCGCGACGTACGTCTCGACCTTCGAGTCGTCGTCGACGCCTTCCTCGTCGCGATACCCCTCGTACTGGCCGAACACCACGCGCTTGGGGTCCAGCGGACGCATCGCGGCGAAGACCTTGGACTTCTCGTTGCGCACCGAGGCCTCGTCCAGGTGCACCGGCGCCTCCATCGCGACGAACCCCAGCACCTGGCACAGGTGGGTGGAGATCATGTCGCGGAAGCACCCGGTCGACTCGTAGAAGCTGCCGCGGCCCTCGATGGTCAACTCCTCGGGCACGTCGATCTGGACGGACTCGAGATGCGAACGGTTCCAGGCGGGTTCGATGAGACCGTTGGCGAAGCGGATCGCCAGGATGTTCTGTACGGCCTCCTTCCCGAGGAAGTGGTCGATGCGGTACACCTGCGACTCGTCGACGACGTCCTTGAGCGCCGCGTCGAGTTCGCGCGACGACTCGAGGTCGGTGCCGAACGGCTTCTCGACCACCACGCGGGCGTCGTCGGCGAGGTGCTCGCGGCCGAGCATGCCGATCATCGACTGCATCGCCTTCGGTGGCAGCGACAGGTAGATCAGGGTCTTCGTCTCCGAGCCCAACTTCTCGCGGGCCTGGTTCACGGCACCGGCCAGGTCGGTGCCGTCGTCGGCGTCGGAGGTCTGAAACGTCAACCGGCCGAGCAGGTCTGCCAGCACGGCGTCGTCGGCGTCGTCCACCGCGTCCTGCAGAACCTCGCGGATGTGGTCGCGAAACTCGTCGTCGGATCCTGGTGAGTGCCTGCCGGAGCCGATGATCGCGTATTCGTCCGGCATGCGGCCTGCGGCGGCCAGCTTGTACAGGCCGGGGAACAGCTTGCGCTTCGCCAGGTCGCCGGTGGCGCCGAACAGGACGAAGACATGGGGTTCGAGTTGGTTCGTCATGCAGCAGCCTCCACATCGCGCAACGCGTTTTCGACGACTTCGGTCAGGGCGGGGTGAATCCAGAACGGTCGGTGCGCCAGGTCGTCGGCACGGATGCCGAATTCCATTGCCACGGACAAGATTTGGATCAATGTAGCGGCCTGGGGTCCCATGACGTGCGCGCCGAGGATCAGGTGGGTCTCGCGGTCGACCAGGACCTTGCAGAACCCGGTGTCGTCCTGCAGCGCCCAGCCGTAGGCGACGTCGGCGTACGGCGTGCGGCCCACCAGGTAGT
>JAQSXQ010000501.1 GCA_029256565.1 Mycobacterium sp. | reverse complement strand
TCGGCACGCAGGGCCTCGGCCGGCACGACGCCTACGTCGGCGTGGCTTACTTCGTGGCGGTGGCGGCTTCGACGGTGGCACTGCCCATCCTCGCCTACGTCGTGTCCGGTGACCGCCTTCGCGACCCACTGTCCCGACTGAAGGATTGGATGGAACGTCAGCACGCGCTACTGGTGGCGATCATCCTGGTGGTCATCGGTGTCATGGTGCTGTACAAGGGCATTCACGGCCTCTAGCTCGTCGAGGCTCGGCAAGCCCAGTTCGTCGGCGTCGGCGACGAGGTAGCGCGTGACCGTCGGTGCCAGCACCCTCGCGAGGTCGTCGGCGGGCAGGGTCGCCAGCGGCGGGATCTTCATCACGTACCGCATGAGCGCCGTGCCGACGAGGCTCGAGGCCGCGAGCATCGCGCGCAACCGGGCTTGCTCGCCGCCTCCGATCACACCGGAGACTGCGGTCAGCACGTAGTTGCGCATGAAGGTGCGGAACGCCTCGTTGGCATCGGAGTTCGACGTGGCCGACTGCAGCATCGTCGCCATCGTGGACGCCGTCTCGGGCGCCTCCCAGATCGTGAAGTACTGCTTGACGAGGCGTTCGCCGATCGTGCCCTCCTCCCCGGCCATCGCCGATGCCAGCAGCGTCGGGTCGATGATCAGGCGCAGCGACTCCTTGAACAGCTCGGCCTTGGATCCGAACAGGTAGAGCACCATCGACGGGTCGACGCGAGCGTCCTTGGCGATGGCCCGCAGCGTCGTCTTCTCGTAACCCTCATGGGCGAACCGCTCCTTTGCCGCGGCCAGCACTGCGTCCCGGGAGACGGGTTCCCCCTGACGTCTTCCACGCTTCGTCTTCGCTGGTGAGGCCACGCCGCGACACTAACATTTCAATGGGTGTTGAAAACTTCGTGCGGCAGGCTTACGCTCACGACACGGATTTCAACAACCGATGAAAAGAGACGCCATGAACGTGGATGCCCCGCCCAGGCACACCCAGCACGGGCAGCAGTCGCACGAACCCCCGGCGGCGGCACGTGCCGCGGGCATCGTCGTCGCCCTGACACTCGCGATCGCGATCCTGGCCGTCGCGTTCGGCCTGCCCGCAGTCGAATCCGCGCCGCGCGACGTGCCGATCGGCGTCGCAGGACCCGCCGCGGTCACGACGCAGATCAGCGATCAGGTCGGCCAGGCCGCACCCGGTGCATTCGCCGTCACGGTGTACTCCAGTGAAGAGGCGCTGCGGCAGGCGATCCTCGATCGCCAGGCCTACGGCGGCATCGCCGTGGGGCCGCAGGGGCCGACCCTGCTGACGGCCACCGGCGGAAGCCCGGCGATCGCCACCGTGCTCGGACAGCTCGGCACCGGCATGGCCCAGAAGACGGGGATGCCGCTTCGCTCGCAGGATCTCGCACCGCTGACTGCCGACGATCCGCGCGGTGTGGGGCTGGCCGCCACCGCGCTTCCGATCACCCTGGCGGGCATCGTCCCCGCGATCGTCCTACTGCTGGTCCTCACGCGCGAGGCGTGGACCAGGTTCGCAGCGGCCGTCGTGTTCGCGCCGGTGGCCGGCGTCAGCATCGCGGCCCTGCTGCGGTTCGCGTTCGGCTCGATCGACCAGAACTTCTGGGGTGTCGCGGGAGCGCTGTCGCTGGGCATCGCTGCGGCGCTGCTGCTGGTGCTCGGGCTCGGCTCGCTGTTCGGCAAGATCGGGCTGGGCATCGGCGCGGCGCTGGCCGTCCTGGTCGGCAATCCGCTCTCGGGCCTGGCGAGCGCCCCGGAGATGCTGCCGAGCGGCTGGGGAGCGTTCGGCCAGCTCCTGCCCCAGGGCGCGACCGCAACGCTGCTGCGATCGACGGCCTACTTCTCCGGAGCCGGATCGACGACCGCGATCGTGGTGCTGACCTGCTGGGCGGCACTGGGCGCGACGCTGGTGATCATCGGCGCACTGCGGCAGACCGCTGCGGCACCGAAGGCCCCCGGCTCACTCACTTAGACTCGAACGACGTGGGACTAGACGACCGTGGCGCGCTGACGACCTTGCGTGCCGCGGTCGACCCGTCTGCAGGCCCGGACGGCGTGATCCGCGACTTCTACACCAGGTGGTTCGCGACGGATGCGTCCGCGCGCGACCTGTTCCCGCCCGACATGAACCAGCAGCGCGCGGTCTTCTCCCGCGCACTGCACTGGGTGCTCGGGGAGATCGTCGAGCAGCGCGCGCAGGAACCGGTGGCTTTCCTCGCCCAGCTCGGCCGCGACCACCGCAAGTACGGCGTCACCGCAGCCCACTACGACACGATGCAGCGTGCCCTGCTGGGTGCGCTGCGCGGTCACTTCGCCGACCGCTGGGACGGCGCCGTCGCCTCGACCGCCGTCGACGTCGTCGAACTGGTCATCGGGGTCATGCGCGGCGCGGCAGACGCCGAGAGCGGATCGCCGTACGAGGACGGCACCGTCGTCGACCACATCCGCGCGACGCGCGACGTATCGATCATCCGGCTCCAGCTCGACCGGCCGCTGTTCTATCACCCGGGGCAGTACGTGACGGTGCAGGTGCCACAGTGGCAGCGACGGTGGCGTTTCCTGTCGCCGTCGATTCCCTCCGGCGATGACGGCGCCATCGAATTCCACGTCCGGTCGGTCCCGGGCGGCATGGTCAGCACCGCGATCGTCGGCGAGACGCGCGTCGGGGACCGCTGGCGGCTGTCGAGCCCGCACGGCGGGCTGCACGTCGACCGCAATGCCGGCGACGTCCTGATGGTGGCGGGCAGCAGTGGGCTGGCCCCGCTGCGGTCGATCATCATGGACCTGCAGCGCTTCGCCGAGAACCCGCGCGTCCACCTCTTCTTCGGCGGCCGCTACCCGTGCGACCTCTACGACCTGAACACCCTGTGGCAGGTCGCCGCGTACAACCCGTGGCTGTCGGTGACCCCGGTGTCGGAGTTCACGACCAATCCGCCGTGGGCCGCCGACTACCCGCTGGTCGAACCGCCACGCGGCCTGCACGTCCGCCAGACCGGACTGCTGCCCGAGGTCGTCACCCGCTACGGCAGCTGGAGCGACAGGCAGATCCTCGTCAGCGGCGGCCCCGAGATGATCGCGGCCACCAAGGCGGCACTCGTCGCCAAGGGCGCGCGACCCGAGCAGATCCAGCACGATCCGCCCACGGCCTGAGCGTGTGAGAATCGGACGATGCCAGAGTTC
>JAQSXQ010000500.1 GCA_029256565.1 Mycobacterium sp. | reverse complement strand
GTCGCCGACCGCGAACCGGACGTGCATCCGGCTGGGGTCGGCACTGTCGGGTTGCAGGGACAGTTCGTCGACGGCGAAGCCCAGATCGTTGAGCCGACGGATGATGCCCTCGACGCGGTAGCGGTCGTTGAAGCCGAACACCGGCTCCGAGTGCAGGATGCTCCACAGCTCCTCGTAGCGGAGCCGAACCTGTTCGGCCTCCCCGATCAGCGTGTCCTGCAACTCCTCCGAGGTGTCGAGCCGTGCAGCGAGATCGACCATGCCCATCGCCACGTTCTCCACCGCGATGTCGAGGTCGTACTGCCGTTGCCCGCGGCTCAGCGACGGGTGCACCTCGGAGGTCTCGGCGTCGACGAGCCACGCCTGCAGCAGCTGCCCATCTCGAGAGAACAGCGTGTTCGCCAACGAGCAGTCGCCCCAGAACATTCCGTGCCGGTGCAGCTCCACCAGGAGCCCGGCCATCGCGTCGAGCAGACGGGCTCGATGCTTGGGTTCCTCGGGCGGCAGGCGCATGAACAGCCTGCGGTACTGCCAGGACCCCTCGAGGTAGCGGGTGACCAGGATCGCGGTGTCGAACTCCGGTTGCAGCACCAGCCCGGCGGGTCGTACCGCGGGCAGCCCCATGTCCTCGAGGCGGCGCAGGACGTCGTACTCCTTGGCGGCGATCCGCCCCGGCATGTCCTTGACCGCCCACACCTGACCGTCGACCTCGACGAACTTGACCAGGTGCCGACTCGGCCCGACGGCGAAGTCGCGCAACGGAACGTCGGGCACCAGCCACTGCTCCAGCGGCCGGTCCCACGGCAGTGAAAGCAGCCCCGCCGTAGGCGCCCTCAGCCTGAGCTCACTCATTGCCCCGGGTCGCTCCGCTCCTGCCCGCCGGGAGTTCGCACCTCAGTTCAGACGTTCGCCGGTCTCCGGGTGGAACAGGTGCACCGCACCCTCCGGGTGCCTGCGCAGCCGCACCGTGTCGGCCAATCGGGGTGCGGTGCGCGGGTTGCAGCGTGCCACCAGCTCCGCGCCCGTCGAGCCGGAGCCTGCGTGGGTGTACACGTAGGCCTCGCTGCCGAGGTCCTCGACGAGGTCGACGACGACCTCCACGCCACCGCTATCGGTGACCTCCAGTTGCTCGGGCCGGATTCCGACGGTGACCTCGTTGATGCCCGCACCGGACAGGGTCGAGATGTCGTCCCGTTCCAACTCGAACACCGAGTCGCCAATCCGGACGCCGTCGTTCGTGATCGCCGCGGTGAACAGGTTCATCGCGGGCGATCCGATGAAGCCGGCGACGAAGGCGTTGGCCGGGCGGTCGTAGAGTTCGTTGGGCGCGGCGAACTGCTGCAGCTTGCCGAAGCGCAGCACGGCCACCCGGTCGCCCATCGTCATCGCCTCGACCTGGTCGTGGGTGACGTAGACGGTGGTGGTTCCGAGTCGTCGCTGCAGCGCGGCGATCTGGGTGCGGGTCTGCACGCGCAGCTTGGCGTCGAGGTTCGACAGCGGCTCGTCCATGCAGAACACCTGAGGCTCACGGACGATCGCACGTCCCATCGCGACGCGCTGGCGCTGACCGCCGGACAGCTTGGCGGGCTTGCGATCCAGGTGCTCGGTCAAGTCGAGTACCTTGGCGGCCTCCTCGACCTTCTTGCGGCGTTCGTCGGCGGACACGCCGCGCAGCTTGAGCGCGAAGCCCATGTTCTCGGCGACCGTCTTGTTCGGGTACAGCGCGTAGTTCTGGAACACCATCGCGATGTCGCGGTCCTTGGACGGCACACCCGTCATGTCCTTGCCGCCGATCTCGATGGCGCCCTCGTCGATGTCCTCCAGGCCGGCCAGCATCCGCAGTGCGGTGCTCTTGCCGGAACCGGAAGGCCCGACCAGGACTACGAATTCGCCGTCCTCGATCTCGAGGTTGAGGTTGTCGACCGCGAGTTTGTCCGAACCCTCGTAGATGCAGGAGGCGTTCTTGTAGGTAATCGATGCCATGTCTCTAGCTCCTTGAAAGTGAGGGGAAGTTACTTGATCGCGCCGAAGGACAGTCCGCGCACCAGCTTGTTCTGCGCGAACCATCCGCAGAGGATGACGGGCAGGGCCGCCATCGTCGCGGCCGCCGACAACACGGCCCAGTACTGACCCTCACCGGCGATGAACCCGACGAGGTACACCGGCATGGTCTGTGCGTTCACCGCGGTCAGGTTCACCGCGAGGAAGAACTCGTTCCAGGCGAAGATCACGCAGATGAGCGCAGTCGCCGCGATGCCGGGTGACACCAGCGGCAGGATCACCTCGCGCACCGAGCGCCACAGGCTCGCGCCGTCCAGGCTGGCCGCTTCGAGCAGTTCACCTGGCACCTCCAGGAAGAACGAACGCATCATCCAGACCGCGATCGGCAGGTTCATCGCCGTGTAGAGGACGACCAGGGCCCAGATGTTGTCCAGCAGACCGACGTTGGACACGATCACGTACAGCGGCAGGATGACCGCGACGACCGGCAGCATCTTCGTGCTCATGAAGAAGAACAGTGCGTCCGACGTCTTGCGGACGGGCCGCAGCGACAGGGCGAACGCTGCGGGCACGCCCAGCAGCAGCACCAGGATCGTCGACATGCCGGTCGCGAACAGCGAGTTCAGCATCGCGGGACCGATGCCCTGGCTGAACACGGCGCCGTACTGGTCGAGGGTGGGCGTGAAGAACAGCGTCGGCGGATTGGTGGCGGCGGCGCTCTCCTGCTTGAACGACGTCAGGACCATCCAGAACACGGGGAAGAAGAACCCGATCCCGACGAGCCAGGCCACTACTCCCCACGGGCTGAACTTCTTCGACTTCTTCTTCCGTGAGCCGGCGGGCACCGTTGTCGCAGTGGCGTCTTCGGTAGCGATAGCGGTCATGTCAGGCTGCCTCTTCCTTGCCGGAGAACGATTTGAAGATGAGACGTAGCGCGAAGCTGGCGATGACCATCGTGAACAGGACGACCACCACGCCCATGGCGGCGGCCTGGCCCATGTCGAAGCCGAGGAACGCGCGCTGGTAGATGTAGAACGGCAGGTTGGCGCTGGCGACACCCGGCCCACCCTGGGTCATCATGAAGATCGCGTCGAAGGTGTTGACCAGGTAGACCGCACCCAACACCACCCCCAACTCGATGAAGCGCCGAAGGTGGGGCAGCGTCAGCTCCCGGAAGAGCTGGAACGCGCTCGCCCC
>JAQSXQ010000499.1 GCA_029256565.1 Mycobacterium sp. | reverse complement strand
GACAAGCCCGACATCGAGGACTGGGTACGCCGTTTCGTCGCAGCCCTCGGACTCACCGGGCAGGTGTCGTTCGACTTCATCGAGGCCGCCGACGGGCACGTCTACGCAATCGAGTGCAATCCGCGCACCCATTCGGCGATCACGATGTTCTACGACCACCCGGACGTCGCGGCGGCCTACCTCGAGGACGGCCACCCCACGATCACGCCGAATCCGTCAGCGCGGCCGACGTATTGGCTCTACCACGAAGTGTGGCGGCTGCTCACCCAACCCGATCGGCGAGACCGGATCGCCACCATCCTGGCAGGCAAGGACGCGATCTTCACACGCTGGGATCCGCTGCCGTTCTTCGCCGTCCACCACGTCCAGATCCCATCGTTGCTGTGGCGGAACCTGCGGCGCGGCACCGGATGGACGCGAATCGACTTCAACATCGGCAAGCTCGTGGAACCGGGTGGGGACTGACGTGACCGGACTGCGCACCGTCCTGCACCTCGTCGGCTCACCCGTCGACGACTTCCACGCCGAACTATCCCGGTTGTACGCCGGCGCCTGCCTGACCGCGCTGGCCGACCAGGATCGATACGACGCACGGGTGGCGTACGTTGCGCCGGACCGGAGCTGGCGGTTCCCGGCCGATCTCTCGGACCGGGCTCTGGCCGCGGCGCCGCCGATGTCGTTGGCCGAGGCGATCGCTCACGTCGGCACCCTCGACGTCGACGTGGTGGTCCCGCAGATGTTCTGTCTTCCCGGGATGACGGCCTACCGGTCGCTGTTCGAGACGCTGGGGATCCCGTACGTCGGGAACTCCGCCGAGGTGATGGGCATCGCCGCGGACAAGGCCAAGACGCGCGCCATCGTCGCCGCTGCCGGAGTCCGCGTTCCCGACGGGCGTGTCGTCCGCGACGACGCGCCCTGCGACGTCCCGTTGCCCGTGGTGGTCAAGCCGGTGGGGGCGGACAACTCGGTTGGCGTCTCGCTCGTCCGGTCCGAGTCCGAGTACGGGGCCGCCGTACGGTCGGCACTGGCCCACGGGGGCCAAGCACTCGTCGAGACCTACGTCGAACTCGGCCGAGAGGTGCGCTGCGGCATCGTCGTTCGCGACGACGAGCTGGTGTGCCTGCCGCTGGAGGAGTACGCAGTGGACACCACGACCAAGCCGATCCGCGGCGGCGACGACAAGCTCGCCCGCACGGCGGACGGCGACTTGTTCCTGGTGGCGAAGGAGAGCAGCCGGGCGTGGATCGTGGCGCCCGACGACCCGGTGAACGAACGGGTGTGGGCCGCGGCTCGCCGCGCCCACCGGGCACTCGGATGCAGGCACTACAGCCTCTTCGACTTCCGCATCGACCGCGAGGGCAACCCGTGGTTCCTCGAAGCGGGACCGTACTGCTCGTTCGCTCCCACCAGCGTCATCGCGGTGATGGCAGCGGCGGCGGGGACCCCGGTCGATCAGCTCTTCGCCGACACCCTCGAACAACTCGACCGCGAACGGAGCGCCGCGTGCACGTCACTTCACTGAACCCCGTCGGGGCCATCGTCGAGGGCGTCCGCGTCGACGGTCTCGACCACGCCACCGCGAACCGACTCCGGGTGCTGCTCGGCGAGCACGGAGTGCTGATCATGCCCGGCCAAGACGCCGACGACGACGGCTTCGTGCGATTCCTGCGGAGCTTCGGGGAGCTGATGTTCACCGCCGGTGAGACGCCCGTCGACGGCTTCGCCGACCTGAACGTCATCAGCAACGTCGGCCGAACGACGCCGCCGCGCTCCACGTTTCACGTCGACACCAGCTACGTGCGTACACCGCCCGCCTACACGGCTCTGCGCGCCGTCGAGGTGCCCGAACGGGGAGGGCACACGCTGTTCTCCAATCAGTACCGGGCCTTCGACACCCTGCCCGAGCACGTGCGTCACGACCTCGAGGGCCGGGTGATCGAGCACGTGGTCACGGGCGTCGAGGTCGGCGAGGACGACGAGACGTCCGCCACGCATCCCGTTTTGCGTCCGCATCCGGTAACGGGTCGCACCGCGTTGTTCCTGACCACGCCGAAGCGGTGCGCGTCGGTCAGTGGGCTGGCGCCGCAGGAGGCTGCCGCGACGGTGGAGTACCTCTTCGAGCATTCGACCCGGGACCACAACGTGACCAGGCACGCGTGGGCGGCGGGCGACGTCGTCATGTGGGACAACCGCTGCGTGATGCACAAGGCCGACCATTCCGGCGTCGTGGGGCGGCGGGTAATGCACCGCGGCATGGTGGCGGACGTCGCTTGAAGCCGACGCCGGCGTGACGGCATGATCGTGCCGTGACGTCGATGGGTGGCTGGTTGCGCACCGTCCGGTTCGCGCTACGGCGGCGTCGGGTCAGTGTTCCCATCCGCGCCTACGACGCGACGACCGGCCGATGGCGTGACGTCGATGTCGATGTCGATGTCGATGTCGATGTCGAGACGACCGACACGACCCGCGACGTGCTCACGGTGGCGACGTTCAACGTCTGGTTCGACGAGTATCACGCCCGCCAGCGGTACGCCGCCATCGCCGACGAACTCGAGCGTGATCCGCCCGACGTCATGGTATTTCAGGAAGTGACGGCGCCCGCGCTGGACGTTCTGCTAGCTCGACCGTGGATTCGCGCGGAGTACCGGAGCGCTGCCGTGACGGGTCGACGCGTGGGCAACTACGGCATGTTGATCCTGTCGCGACTGCCGCTCGACGGCGCCGTCTACGGCCGGCTGCCGACCGCGGCGGCGAGGGGATTGCTGGCCGCCGGAGTGCCGGTCAACGGGACCCGTCTGACCGTCGGTTGCGTGCATCTCGACAGCGGCAAGGCGTCGGCGCGGCTACGCGAGCGTCAGCTGGCCGCGATCTTCGAGGCGACGGCAGGCGAGCGTGACGTGGTACTGCTCGGGGACTTCAACATGCGCGATCGCGAGGATGGTGGGATCGACCCCCGATACCGGGACGTCTGGCCCCTCCTGCGACCGGATGATCCGGGGTACACCGAGGACACGTCGATCAACCTGATGCGCCTGGACAGCACGCAGAAGGAGCGTCACGTCCGGTTCGATCGCGTGCTGCTCAAGGGCGACGGTTGGGTGGCCACGGACATCGAGTTGCTGGGCACGGCGCCGATCTCGCCCACGCTGCCGCGGGTGTTCCCGTCGGACCACTTCGGAGTCCGGTGCCGGCTGGCGC
>JAQSXQ010000498.1 GCA_029256565.1 Mycobacterium sp. | reverse complement strand
GGCCACGACGTCACCGACCTCGACGTGGCGTGGACCCTCGCCGGACGCGCCGCATTCGAACACCGCGCCGTGGTGCTGGGCAGTGACCGTGAGTCGCTGCTCGCCGGACTGGCCGAACTCTCCGCCGCGTCCGATACCCCGTCCCGTTCGATCAGCGGGCACGCGACGCCCAGCAGCAAGACCGCCTTCGTGTTCCCGGGCCAGGGCAGCCAGTGGCTCGGCATGGGCATCGAACTCCTGGACAGCTCAACGGTTTTCGCCGAGGAGATCGCCGCGTGCGGTGAAGCGCTGTCGGAGTTCGTGGACTGGTCGCTGATCGACGTGCTGCGCGGCGTCGACGGAGCCCCCACCCTGGACCGCGTCGACGTCGTCCAGCCGGTGCTGTTCGCGATCATGGTGTCGCTGGCCCGGCTGTGGCGTTCGCTCGGCGTGACCCCGGATGCCGTGATCGGCCACTCGCAGGGCGAGATCGCCGCGGCCTACGTCGCAGGCGCACTGTCGCTGCGCGACGCCGCTCGCGTCGTGGCCCTGCGCAGCAAGCTCCTTGTCGTGCTGTCCGGCGAGGCCGGCATGGTGTCGCTGGCGTGCAGCGCCGACCGGGCGCGCGAACTGCTCCTGGGTCTCGAAGGTCTCGGCATCGCCGCGATCAACGGCCGCTCCGCGGTCGTGGTCTCCGGTGCCAGCGCCCAACTCGACGAACTGATCCGCCAGTGCGAGGCCCTCGACATTCGGGCCCGCCGCATCGACGTCGACTACGCATCGCACTCGGTACAGGTCGAGGCCATCCGCGACCAGCTGATCGAAGCGCTCGCCGACGTCGAACCACGTTCCGTCAAAACGGCTTTCGTCTCGACCGTCACCGGCGAGCTGATGGACACCGCGGGCCTGGACGCCCAGTACTGGTACCGCAACCTGCGCCAGACGGTCGAGTTCGACAAGGCCGTCCGCACGGCGTGCAAGCACGGCTACCGCGCGTTCATCGAGTCCAGCCCCCACCCGGTGCTGATCGCGGGCGTCGAGGACACCGTGCTCGACGCCACCGAGGGCGTCGAACCGATCGTGGTGCCCTCGCTCGGCCGCGACGACGGCGGCCTGGACCGCTTCATGGCATCGGCCGCCCAGGCCTGGGTCGCGGGCGTGCCCGTGGTCTGGCGCCAGGCGTGCGCCGGTGGCGCACTGGCGGACCTGCCCACCTATGCCTTCGAGCGGCGCCGGTTCTGGTTGTCCGGTGGCGCAGGCGGTTCCGGCGACGCGGCCGGCTTCGGCCTGGCAGGCTCCGGCCACGCGCTGCTGAACGCCGTCGTCGAGGTCCCCGACTCCGGCCAGATCATGCTCACCGGCCGACTGGCCGCGTCCTCGCAGGGCTGGCTGTCCGACCACGCGGTCGGTGGCACCGTGCTGTTCCCCGGCGCCGGCTTCGTCGAACTCGTCATCCGCGCGGGTGACGAGGTGGGCTGCCCCGCCATCGAGGAACTGACCCTGCAGGCGCCGCTGGTGGTGCCGCCGACCGGTGTTCCGCTGCGCGTCGTGGTGGGCCCCGAACAGGACTCTGGCTCTCGCGCGGTGTCGGTGTTCTCCCGACCGAATGACGAAGCCGCGGAATGGGTTTGCAACGCCGAGGCCGTCGTCGGCACGGAGGCGGGCGCCCCCGCTGCCGACCTGTCGGAGTGGCCGCCCACCGGCGCCGTCCCGGTCGACGTGACCGATGCCTACGCCATGCTCGCCGAGCGCGGCTACGAGTACGGCCCCGCGTTCCGCGGGCTGAACGCGATGTGGCGACGCGGCGCCGAGGTGTTCGCAGAGGTCGCACTGCCGCAGGACGTGGCCGCCGGTGACTTCGGCGTCCACCCGGCACTACTCGACTCCGCACTGCACGCGGTGGCACTCGCCGCCGAGGATCACGCTCTGGCACTGCCGTTCTCGTGGGAGCAGGTCACCCTGCACGCCGCCGGCGCATCGTCGGTTCGCGTCCGCATCACTCCCACCGGCACCCACTCGGTGTCGATCGAACTGGCCGACGGTCTCGGCCTGCCGGTGCTGTCGGTCGGATCGATGACCGCGAGGCCGGTCAGCGCCGACCAGATCGCGTCGGCCATGGCGGGTAGCCGCGCCGAGGGCGAACTCTTCGAGGTCGAGTGGTCGCCCGTCACCGCACCCGAGACGGTGGCACCGCTGCCCGAGGGCGTCGTCACGTTCGAATCCGCCCCGGTGGCAAGCGATTCCGCGGATCTGCCCGCCGCCGTGCGGGACGCGACCATCGCCGCGCTGACGAGCATCCAGTCGTTCCTGGCCGAGCCGGCGGGCACGCTGGTGGTCGTCACCCGTGGCGCCGTGGCACCGCTGCCCGGTACCGACGTCACCGACCTGGCCGGTGCGGCGGTGTGGGGCCTGGTCCGCGCAGCGCAGACCGAGAACCCGGGCCGCATCGTGCTGGCCGACATCGGTTCGAGCACGGCAGGTGAGTTCGACCTGGCCACCCTGCTCTCGGTCGGCGAGCCGCAGATCGTGCTGCGCGACGGCGCGCTCTACGCGCCCCGCGTGGTGCGCAGCCGCGGCACCGACGGCGTCCTCACCCCGCCCGACACCGGCAAGCCGTGGCGCCTCGGCGTCACGACCGCGGGCACGTTCGAGGACCTCGCGCTGCTCGAGGTGCCGAACTCCGACGCAGCCCTGCCGCCCGGCCACATCCGGGTCGAGATGCGCGCCGTCGCAGCCAACTTCCGCGACGTGATGATCACCCTCGGCATGTTCACCCACGACGCGCTCATCGGTAGCGAGGGCTCCGGCGTCGTCACCGAGATCGGTCCGGACGTCACGGGCTTCGAGGTCGGCCAGCGCGTCATGGGCCTGTTCCCCGAGGGCACCGGCACGCTCGTCGCGGCCGACGCCCGCCTGGTCGCACCCATCCCCACCGGGTGGACCGACGCCGAGGCCGCCGCCGCACTCGTGGTGTTCACCACCGCCTACTACGGGCTCAAGGAACTGGCCGACGTCCAGCCCGGCCAGTCGATCCTCATCCACGCCGCGACCGGCGGCGTGGGTCTCGCCGCGGTGCAGCTGGCTCGCTACTGGGGCATGGAGGTGTACACCACCGCCAGCCGCCCCAAGTGGGACACGTTGCGCGCGTTGGGCTTCGACGACGACCACATCGGCGACTCGCGAAACCTGGACTTCGAGCAGAAGTTCCTCGAGGTCACCGGTGG
>JAQSXQ010000497.1 GCA_029256565.1 Mycobacterium sp. | reverse complement strand
GCGGCCCGAGCGTTCGACCCCGGCGCACCCGTGACGGTCGGCGTCGAGCCGACCCGCCTGCTGGTGGTTTCCTGAGCGATTCGTGGAACATTTCCTGCGCTCACCGCGGGAAATTTTCCACGAATCGCAAGTCCTAGACGTCCTTGACCGGCTCGATGCCCAGGTCGCGGTAGGTCACCAACGCGGCGAACGGGACGCCGCGCTTGGCGAAGCGGCCGGCCGCGACGTCGCCGCGGTCGACCATCGGGATCACTCCCGTGACGACGGCACCCACCGCGGTCACCCGGTCGAACGCGATCTCGGTGGAGCCGCCGGTGCTGATGACGTCGTCGACGAGCAGCACTCGGGTGCCCTCCACGATCCGGGTGCCCTCGATCCACTGCTCGCGGCCACGGTTCTTCTGCTCCTTGCGCACCGAGAACCACGCCTTGCCGGTCACCATCGCCACCCCGTGCGCGAGCGGGTCGGCGCCCATGGTCAGGCCGCCGACGGCGTCGAACTCGATACCGGTGCGCTCGGCGAGGTCGGCCACCGCACGGCTGACGATCGAGAGCCGCTCACCGGTGTCGACGGCGTACTTGCCGTCGATGTAGTCGTGGCTGAGTTGACCGCTGGCCAGGGTGAATGGCTCCTCGCGGCGCTCGTAACCGCGGGTGCGGATCAGGTCGAACGCGGCTTGCCACGTATTGGGTCGGTCGCTGAACATGGCGGAATCGTATCCGCAGGCCCGTCAGCCCTCTCGGGCGCGACGGGTCAGTTCGACCGCCGCAGCGCGCAACTCGTCGGCGGAGTCGATCGGCTGGGCGTACCCGACCCGGGTGTAGGCGATTCCCCGCTCGCAGGTCACCCGCAGGTCGAGGCCGTAGCGGTCGAGGTCCGTGCACACCGCGGCGGTGGCGTCGGGGTAGCCGCCGAGGGTCCTGGCCATCGCGGCCAGCGCGTCGGCGTGGTCGGCGTTGAGGTGGGCGACGGCACCGCTGGCGGCAGACCTGACGGGGTCCGGCTGGGCCGCGGCGTAGTCGGCGCCGGTGGCGGAGTCCATGCGGCCGTAGCCACCGACCCAGCGCACGCGGTCGACGCGCAGCACCCAGAGCGTGAAGTCGCTGTAGTCGACGTAGTACTTCGCGGCGGGCACGCCGTCGAGATGAGCTTGGCGCGCCTCGTCGTACTCGGCACCGGTCGGCTCGTACACCACCCCGGCGAGCGTGATCCTGGCGTTGGCCAGCGGGTCGGTGTCGGTAGCTGGCGCGACGACGGCCAGACTCGCGCGCTGGTCGGCGGTGAGGTTGCGTCCGTGCTCGGCGAGGTTGGAGACGCACAGCACCGGCGCTCCGCCGTACAGCCCGTAGGTCACCAGGGACGCCCATGGGTCTCCGGTGGCCGTCAGCGTGGCCAGGGTCCCGGTGTTCGTCGACGCCGCGATCGTGCGCGCCTCCTCGGCGGCCGACGGGCGCACCGAGTTCACGACGGGTGCCAGCGGCGGCGGGATGGTCGGGGCGTCGCCGGGGTCGCCGTGATCTCGGGGACGGGAGTCGCGGGTGGCCACTACGGCACCCTACCTGCACCGCAGCCGCGCCGGCTCCCGCCGTGATTCAACTCCGGCGGTGATGGGTAGCTTGAGGTCGGATGGGCCGGACCAGCGGTGGATCTCGCGCGTCTCACGGCGCCGTGGGTCAAGCCGAGCGAAAAGGTCTGGCGTCGAATGTCTTTGGTCTGCGCCGTGATGACTTCCGCGCCGCGCGACCGGTTGGGAGAGCGAATCGTGACGCTGTCACTGCAGAACTGGCTGACCGCGCAGCGGTGGTACGCGGGCCGCGGCCGGGTGTTGTCGAGCCTGTACGAGTCGACGTCGGTCCGCCTGGGCGACGACCTCGACCTCAAGCTGATCGACGCCAAGTACGACAACGGCACCCGCGACCGCTACCAGGTGCTGATCCGGTGGACCGACGGTCCGGTCGACGGTTACCCGGAGGTCGCGACCATCGGCCACGACGGCGCCCGCACGGCCTACGACGCGCTCTACGACCCGAACGCCGCGCAGCACCTGCTGTCACTGGTCGACGGCGACGCCACCGTGGGCGGGCTGCGCTTCGCGAAGGAGCCAGGGGTCGATCTCCCGGTGGGTGCCACCGCCCGCGTGATCGGCGCCGAGCAGAGCAACACCAGCGTCGTCTTCGGCACCTCGGCGATCTTCAAGGTGTTCCGTCGGGTCACCCCTGGCATCAACCCTGACATCGAACTCAATCGCGTCCTTGCCCGCGCGGGCAACCAGCACGTGGCGCGCCTGCTCGGTTCGTTCGACACCGAGATCGACGGCGAGCCGTACGCGCTCGGGATGATCACGGCATTCGCCGCGAACTCGGTCGAGGGGTGGGACATGGCCACCGCCAGCACCCGCGACCTCGTCACCAATCCCGACGGGGGCTCGGACTTCGTCGCCGAATCCCGCCGCCTCGGTGAGGCCGTCGCGACGGTGCACCAGACGCTGGCCGCGGAACTGGGCACCACCGAGGAGCCGTTCCCCGTCGACACGCTGCTCACCCGTCTCGGCGCACTGGCCGACGCCGTACCCGGGCTGGCCCAGTACGCGCCGGCCATCGAGGAGCGGTACCGCAAGCTCGCCGAACAGTCGACCGTCCTGCAGCGCGTCCACGGCGACCTGCACCTCGGGCAGGTGCTGCGGACGCCTGAGGCGTGGCTCGTCATCGACTTCGAGGGGGAACCCGGCCAACCGCTACCCGAACGCCGCAGGCCCGACTCCGCGCTGCGCGACGTCGCAGGCGTGCTGCGCTCCTACGAGTACGCCGCGTACCAGCAGCTGATCGAGGGCGGCGAGGAGCCCGGCGGCGAGGAGCCGCTCGCGGTGCGGGCCAGGGAGTGGGTGGACCGCAACTGCGGCGCGTTCTGCGACGGGTACGCCTCCGCCATGGGCACGGACCCCCGCGACTCCGGTGACCTGCTGGCGGCCTACGAACTGGACAAGGCCGTGTACGAGGCAGGCTACGAGGCGCGCTACCGGCCCGCGTGGCTCAAGATCCCGATGGCGTCGATCGAACGGCTCGTCGGCTAGCCTTTCGCAGGCCACTCTCGGCTTGTTCACAGGTAGTCGCAGGGTAGCCATGCGTCACTGTCCCGGTGACGACCGAGAACCCGCTGCGGTGGCGCCGGCTGGGCGTCTGCGCGTTGCTGCTCGGCACCGCCGCGCT